>JAICGL010000245.1 GCA_025923175.1 Acidimicrobiia bacterium | reverse complement strand
CAGGTCGAGGAGCACCAGGTCGGGGGAGTCGAGAAGGGCTCGGCCTTCGATCGACAACTGGACGGCATGGAGCGCCGACTCGTCACGATCGACCATGATGAGATTGGCCGGCTCGAACCGGGCGATCTGTCGGCACAGCTCAGAGCCGATCGAGCCGCCGGCGCCGGTGACCAGCACACGCTTCCCACGGAGATAGTGGGCGATTGAGGCCACGTCGGTGTCGACAGGGTGGCGGCCGAGGAGGTCCTCGGCGGTGGGCGTGCGGATATCGCCGATTGCCACGTGGCCGCCGACAAGCTCGCCCACCCCGGGTAGGACCTTTATCTCGAGATCGGCGTCGGCAGCCAGGTCGGAGAGTTGGCGGATCAGGTTGGCTGAGGCGCTGGGGAGGGCCACCAGCAGGGTGTCGGCCTGGTGCTCGTCGGCGGCCTCGGCCATCCGGGAGCGGTCGCCCATGACCGGCACGCCCATGATCCGTAGGTGCCGCTTCGTCGGGTCGTCGTCGAGGAGCGCTACCGGCAGGTAGGGGCTCGACGGGTCGCGCAGCAGTGAAGCGACGATCTGTGCCCCAGCGTCCCCGGCGCCGAAGACGAGGAGTCGGTTGACGTCGGGGCCGGTTGGTCGTCGCCGTTCCTCGTCGTAGCTGCGGATCAGATATCGGGCAGCCCCCATGAGAACGAATGCGATGATCCCGCCACCAAGCACGACGCTGAGCGGTACGAAGCGGTGCGATTGGCGCAACTCGACCAGAAACAGAAGCGAGGTCACCCCCGCAACGGTGCGGAACAGCGCCGAGACCTCGTCGAAGCTGCCGAGCCTCCAGCGGCCGAGGTAAAGGCCGGTCGCCAGGCCTACGAGCACTTGGGCGAGGGCGGCGGCGGCTGCGAGGAGTCCGAATTCCGCCCAGCTGATCCGTGCGACCTGAAAGTCGTAGCGAAGGACTATGGCGCTGATCAGTCCGGCCGCCCAAGCCAGCGAGTCCGCGCCGATGCGGCGCTGCAGGAACAGCAACGCTAGCCGCGCTGAATGCATGTTCCTGCCCGAGGTCATGTCCTGATGGGGGGTCCTCTCCACTGCTTCTCCCTAGCGCTACGGGGTCCGTGGATCGACCAAAAGGGGAGATCACGGTTCGTCGCTCGGGCCCTGTCCGCCGGGAAGCAGGTTCGCCGTACGCCCCTGCAGAGACCTCCAGAATTGGACATATGAAGTGGAGGTTTTTGCGTACTCGTGCGCTTTGTGGCGAAAGAGGAGATCCGGTGGTATGCCCAGCCCTCAGCCTGAGCGGAGGGCGAACCACTCCACGGTGCGGCGGAGACCCTCGGCCAAGGTCACCTTCGGCTGCCAGCCGAGATCGCGGGCGGCTGCGCTGAGATCAGCCGAGCTGTGCCGAACATCGCCTGTCCTTGGAGCTGTGTGCTCAGGGGCGGGCTCAACGCCGAGGATTTCGCCCAACTCGTGGAGAAGCTCGAGGAGGGTGTAGCTGCGGCTCCCGGCGATGTTGTACGCCTTTCCGGAGCATGATCCGGCCGGGGCCTCGGCCGCCGCCAGATTGGCATCCACCACGTCGTCGACGTAGGCGAAACTCCGGCTCTGTAAGCCGTCGCCGTGCACGACGGGGCGGACGCCGGTTCGGAGGGCGTTGGTGAACAGCGGGATGACGGCGGCGTAGGCCGAGTCGGGTCGTTGGCGGGGGCCATAGACGTTGAAGTACCGCAGCGCCGCAGTCTCGACGCCAAAGAGTTCGCTCCACACGCGGCAGTAGTGCTCGCCGGCCAGCTTGGACACGGCATATGGGGAGCGGGGGATGAGTGGGGCGGATTCCGGCGTCGGCAGCTGCTCGGCGCCGCCGTAGACGCTGCTCGATGACGCCGCGACGACCCGCCGCACGCCGGCGTCATGGGCCGCCTTGAGGACGAGGAGGGTGCCGTGAGTATTGGCCATGTCGGTGGAAAGCGGGTTCTCCACCGACTGGAGCACCGCCCGGTGGGCGGCGTGGTGAAAGACCACGTCGACTCCGGTTACCGCCGCTCGCACCGCCGCCTCGTCGCGGATGTCACCCTCGAACAGCTCAGCGTCGGCTGGGACGTTGTCCTGAAATCCGGTTGAAAGGTTGTCGAATACCCTGACCGTGGCGCCCTCGGAAAGAAGCCGATCCGCCAGGTTCGATCCGATGAACCCCGCTCCGCCGGTAACGAGCGCTCGCATCAAGCAGCCACCCTATCGTGGCCTGACCAGGCGGAAGCCGCGCGAAGGCGACACTGGGGCGTTACGGTCAGGGTTCGTGGGCTTGGTCGTGCGTGTCCTCCTTGCCGGCGTGGCGTTTGCCGTTATCGGCACCCTCGTCACCCGCTGGCCGCGGTTGCTGTTGGCCCGAGGGCCGGTCCCGGTTGCCGTACTCAGCGTGACCGCTGCCATCGGGGCGGTCTCCGCTCCGGGAGCACCTACGGCCATTCCTGCCGCTGACGTGGTCCTGAGGGCGGCCTTCGCGGCAGTGGTGACCGCCGCTTCGGCCCGTGCCCGCCGCCAGGCCTGGCTGTTTGCCGCTACTGCCACGGTGATCGCCGGAACAGGGGCCCCGTACGACTGGCTCGCCTTCGTGGCGACCGGGGCCACCTTGGCCCTGCTCGTAAAGGGCCGGCGCAGCTGGATCGTCGGTGCCGGCATCGGCGCCAGCCTGTCGCAGGTGCTCCTCCGCCTCGATCTCGGCCCGACGACCGGCACCAGCGCGACAGTGGCGGCGGCCATCGCCGGGCTCCTCGTCGTTTCCGGGTTACGCCGGTGCCGGCACTCAACGCGGCGGCGCAGCTGGCTCGCCGCGGGGCTTGTCGCCGGTACGGTCGTGGTGTGCAGTGGCGCCTGCGCGCTGGCCGCGGCGGGGGCGGTCGATTACGTCGGGGAAGGTATTGACGCCGGAAAGGCCGGACTGGACGCTGCCCGTCGGGGTGATGTCCCGGAGGCAGCCGGCCGTTTCGATCGAGCCGCCGACGCTTTCGACCGGGCCCATACCAACCTGGATCGCTGGTGGGTCCGCCCGGCCCTGGCTGTTCCGGTGGTGGGCCATCAGCTGCGGGCGGTACGGACGTTGAGCGTGGCGGGCCAGGAGCTCGCCGGTGCCGCCGCCGCGGCCTCGTCGGAGCTTGACTTGAAGGGGCTGCGGCTCAAGCAGGGCGCAATCGACCTTGTGGCCGTGGAGCGCGCAGCCGGCGCGCTGGCATCAGCGCGGCGTGCTCTCGATCGTGCCGCCGCCGACGTGGACGACGCCAGATCGCCATGGTTGGTGACGCCGCTGGTCGAGGCGATCGCTGATCTCAATGGTCGGATGGTGGAAGCCCGCCGGGACGTTGGGACTGCCTCCGACGTGCTCAACCTCGCCGGTCCCATGCTCGGCCGGGACGGGCCTCGCCGCTGGTTCGTCGCAGTGGTCACGCCGGCCGAGAACCGGGGCAGCGGGGGACTGGTAGGCAACATCGGCGAAATTACCGCCACCGCCGGGAAACTTGGCTTGGTCGACGTCCAGCGGGTCGCCCGGCTCAACGAGGCGGTCGACGACGCGGCCGCCACCCGGGTCCTGCCCAGCGTTTACGCCGACGCCTACAGCGGATGGAATGTCCCTGCCAAGCTCCAGAACGTCACTGTGGCCGCAGACTTTCCGACCGCGGCCGAAGCGCTCGAGTCGGTCCTGCCCCTCGCCGGTAAAGGCGACGTCGATGGGACGATCAGCATTGACCCGATCGCTGTCGCTGCCCTGCTCGATGTGGTTGGCCCGGTGAGAGTGCCGAGCTGGCCGGTGCCGATCAGCGCCGACAACGCCGCGTCGGTCCTTCTCCACGAGCAGTACGTCGCTCTTGAAGAAGAAGCCCGGGAGAATTTCCTCGGAGATGTCATTGCCGCCGTCTGGGCGCGAGCCACGACCGGGGACTTGCCTTCCCCGGCGTCACTGGCTCGGGCGCTAGGTCCGGCGGTTAGGGGCCGGCACATCCAGCTGCACAGTCGGCGAGCGGACGAGCAGGCCGCTCTTGGCCGCCTCGGTGCCGACGGAGCGCTGCGTCGCTCCGGTGGCGATCATCTGGCGTTGGTGACAGATAACGGCTCGCAGAGCAAGGTGGACTGGTTCCTGCAGCGCGCCGTCGACTACCGCGTCCGGTATGACCCCGGTTCCGGCTCGATCGAGGGCACCGTAAAGGTGACCCTGACCAATGACGCCCCGCCGTCCGGGCTCCCCCCGTATGTGCTCGGGGGCCTCGTGGTGCCGCCCGGGTTCAGCCGCCAGATCGTGCAGGTCTACACGCCGCTTGACCTCATGGCTGCGACGGTCGACGGGCGCCCGCCGCCCACCGCCGCGCTGCGCTCGCTGGGCCGCTCGGGAAACTGGGCCCACGAACTCGATGTGGCCATACCGCCCAGATCTGCGGTCACGATGGAACTCCGTCTTGTTGGTCGCGTCAGTGGCCAGCGCGGGCGCTGGACCCTCGACGTCGGCCGCCAGTCCGCCGTCCGCCCAGACGACGTGACCATCACTCTCGATGTTGCCGACGAATGGACTATCGACAATGCCGGCGGTGGGCTCACTGGCAAGGGACGGACGGCGAACGCCTCATTCGAACTGGACCGGAATGTGCAACTTAGTGCCGAAATAACCCGAAAATGATTTCCGCGGAAGCCGTCGAACAACAAGTGACCCGACCACAGTCAGAGGTTCCCACGTGACGAAGCCGCTCACGGTGCTGATATCAGCGGCCGGTCGCCGGGTTGAGTTGGTGCGAATCTTCCGCCAAGCGGTGGCCGAGTTGACTCCAGGCGGTCGAGTTCTGGCGATGGATTCGTCATGGTACGCCGGTGCCCTCCACGACGCTGATGAGGGCTTCATCGTCCCGCAGTTTACGGACCCGGACTACGTGCCCCAGGTGCTCGATCTGTGCGAGCGCCACGCCGTCGACCTCATTGTGCCGACGACTGACCGCGAGTGGCCGGTTTGGACCGAGGCCAACCAGCGGTTCGCCGCCATCGGGACGACCGTAGCGGTCTCTGCAGGTGAAGTCTTGGCAATCGCGTCTGACAAGCAGCGAACACACGATTGGCTGACCGCCAACGGGTTCCCGACAGTACGCCAGGCCCGCCCTGCCGCGGCGCTGGTCGACCCGGCGTCGTGGCCCCTCCCCCTCCTGGCCAAGCCGCGCTTCGGCAGCGCTTCGGAGGGGGTAACCCTGGTACGGGACACAGTCGAGCTCGAGCTCCTCGTGGCCCGGGACGAAGTAGGAGCCCGGCTCGTCGACGGCCGCCCCGGCAACATCGTCGTGCAGACCGTGGCGAAAGGGAACGAGTACACGATCGACGTCCTCGTCGACCGCTCGGGACAGTGCCTGTGCGCGGTCCCCCGGCGCCGCTTGGAGGTCCGGGGAGGCGAAGTCTCCAAGGCGGTGACCGTCCGCTCGGAAACGTTGATCGACCTGGCCTTCGGCATGGTAAAGGCACTGCCCGGCGCCTATGGCGTGCTCAATTTCCAGGTCTTCGCCGAGGAGGAAACCGGGAAGCTTGCGGTTATCGAGATCAATCCTCGCTTCGGCGGCGGATTCCCGCTGACCCACCGGGCCGGTGCCGATTACGCGCGTTGGCTACTCGAGGACTTGCGGGGCTTGCCATCCACCGCCAGCGCCGACGGCTGGCGCGACGGCCTGGTGATGCTGCGTTACGACGCAGCGGTGTTCGTCGACCAGACGCAGGCCCCAGGGTAAGGGAACACGATGGGTCCGACAGACTCGCCGACGCATGTCGTGGTGTTCGACATCGACGACACTCTCTACCTTGAACGCGACTACGTGCGCAGCGGCTTCCGGGCGGTGGGAGCCTGGGCCCACCAGGAGCTTGGCCTGGCCGACCTGGGCGAACAGGCATCGGCGGCCTTCGAAGATGGCGTGCGCGGATCGATCTTCGACGTCGCCCTTGCCAACGCCGGTCTCGAAGTCACGCCCGAGCTGATCACTCAGCTCGTCGCGTGTTACCGCCAGCACGTCCCCGACATCAAGCTCCTCGATGACGCCCGCGCCTGCCTGAATGAGCTCGGGCTCAGCGCCGAAATGGTTGTGGCCATCGTCACTGACGGCCCGCTGGCCAGCCAGTCGGCCAAGGTTCGCAGCCTGGGCTTGGCGGACTGGTCGCAAGACGTGATCTTCACCGAGACACTCGGTGCTGGGTTCGGGAAGCCGCATCCACGAGCCTTCGAGTTGATCGAGCAGCGCTTCGGTGCCAGGGGAGACCAGTGTGTATACGTTGCTGACAACCCAGCCAAGGATTTCGTCGCCCCTCATCAGATGGGATGGATGACGATCCGGGTCCGGCGGAAGCAGGGCCTCCACTTCGCGGCCGACGGCGGCGACGACATCAACCACGAAGCGGCGGACCTTCACGATCTCATGGCTCT
>JAICGL010000244.1 GCA_025923175.1 Acidimicrobiia bacterium | reverse complement strand
CTGCGCCCTCAGCGCGGAGGTCGACCAGGCCGCGGTGGCGGCGTCGATCAGTTCGATGGTGGCCGAGGTGGCACCCTACGTGCCGGGCTACCGGTTGACCACCGAACCCGTCTTCGACGACGGGCGCGTCTCGGTGTTCCTCGAAGTCACCGGCGCCGGTGACTTCCTCCCGCCCTCCGCCGGCAACCTCGACATCATGACCGCCGCTGCCACCCGGGTCGGCGAGGAGCTGGCCCGCACGGCTCTGCTGGAGGGCGTGGCGTGACCCGGATCACCGTGGTCGACTCGACGCTGCGCGACGGCAGCCATGCCAAGCGGCACCGCTTCACCGTCGACCAGGTGCGGTCGGTGGCCGCGGCGCTCGACGGGGCCGGTGTCCCCTGGGTCGAGGTCAGCCACGGCGACGGCCTCGGCGGTTCGTCGTTCAACTACGGCCTGTCGCTGGTCGACGAGCTGGAGCTGATCGCCACCGCCGCCGACGTGCTCAACACGAGCCGGCTGGCCGTCCTCCTACTGCCGGGGATCGGCACCAAGGACGATCTGCTCCGCGCCCGGGACCTCGGCGCCGAGCTAGTCCGGGTAGCGACCCACTGCACCGAAGCCGACATCGCCCCCCAGCACCTCAGCCTGGCCCGCGATATCGGCATGACCTCCGTCGGGTTCCTGATGATGGCCCATCTCATCAATCCCGATGCCATCGGTGAGCAGGCCCGGATCATGGCCGACGCCGGCGCCCAGGTCGTCTACGTCACCGACTCGGCCGGTGCCTTGCTGCCCGGCGGGGCCGCCGAGCGCGTCGAGGCGATCCGGGCCGCCGTCCCGTCCGACGTGGAGATCGGCTTCCACGGCCACATGAACCTCGACCTCGGCGTGGCCAACTCGATCGCCGCCGTGCGGGCCGGCGCCACCTGGGTCGACGGGTCGACCTGCGGGATGGGGGCCGGCGCCGGCAACACCCCCACCGAGGTGCTCGCTGCGGTGTGCGACCTCGAAGGCATCGAGACCGGCATCGACACGTTCGCCGCCATGGACGTCGCCGAGGACGTGGTTCGGCCCGTCCTCGACCGGCTGCCGTTCGTCGGCCGTTCGTCGCTGCTGCTCGGCTACTGCGGTGTGTACGGCTCGTTCCTGCTCCACGCCGAGCAGGCGGCCAAGCGCTTCGGCGTTTCGGAGAAGGAGATCCTGCTTGAGGTGGGGCGGCGCAAGGCCGTCGGCGGGCAGGAGGACATGATCGTCGAAGTCGGCGCGGAGCTGGCCGGCCTCGGCTTGGAGAAGACGGGGAGGCGAGCCTGATGATCGACCTGTCCACGCTGGTCGACTCCGAGCGGGGCACGCTCAGCCCGCTCATCTACTGCGACGAAGACGTCTACGAGCTCGAGCTGGAACGGGTCTTCGGCCGGTCGTGGCTGTTCCTGGCCCACGACTCGATGATCCCGAAGCCGGGCGACTTCTTCTCCACCTACATGGGCGAGGACCCGGTGCTCGTCGTGCGGCAGAAGGACGGGTCGGTCGCCGCCTTCCTCAACCAGTGCCGCCATCGCGGCATGCGGCTCTGCCGCGCCGACTCCGGCAACCAGCGCGGCGCCTTCACCTGCACCTACCACGGCTGGGCCTACAACCTGGGGGGTGACCTCATCTCCGTCACCCACGAGGACGACGCCTGGCACGGCGACCTCGACAAGAGCGCGTGGGGCTGCGTGAAGGTCACGCAGATCGAGAACTATAAGGGCTTCATCTTCGGGAACTGGGACCCGACGGCGCCGTCGTTCATCGACTACCTCGGCGACTTCGCGTGGTACTTCGACGTCTTCGCCGACCGGTTCGACAACGGCCTCGAGATGATCGGCGGCATGCACAAGTGGGTGCTCAACTGCAATTGGAAGTTCGCCGCCGAGCAGTTCACCACCGACATGCAGCACGCCGAGATCAGCCACGGCTCGGCCTTCATCGCCCTCATGCCCGACGACTTCCCCGGCCTGGCCGCCATGCCCACCGACGGGGTGCAGTTCTCCTCCGAAGCGGGCCACGGCTGCGGGTTCTTCCTCGAAGGACCGGTGCTGGAGTTCGTACCGGGGCCGATCCCGGCCAAGTACTGGCAGGAGACGGCGCTCGAGGAGACGACACGCCGGCTGGGCAAGGCCCGGGCCGAAGGCTTCCGGGCCGCCCACTTCAACATCTTCCCCACGTTCTCGTTCCTCCCGGGCCTGCAGACGATGCGGGTCTGGCAGCCGAAGGGCCCCGACAAGATGGAGGTCTGGTCCTGGATCGCCGTGCCCAAGGACGCCCCCCACGAGGTCAAGGAGGCGTGGCGGCTCGGCATGATCCGGACGTTCTCCCCCGGCGGGCAGTTCGAACAGGACGACGGCGAGAACTGGCTGGAGATCCAGAAAGTGCTCAAGGGCAGCATGGCCCGCAAGTTCCCGCTCAACGCCCAGATGGGGCTCGGCCACGAACGCTTCGACAACCCCGAGTTCCCGGGGAAGACCAACACCTGCTACGCCGAGACAGCCGCCCGCGGCATGTACCAGCGCTGGATCGACATGATGACCTGCGACAGCTGGTCTGAGATCGAGGCACTCCGCGAGAAGCGTGAGGCGGGCCGGGAGGTGGCCCGATGACGATCGAGCTGCCCCCGACACTGGCCCGGGTGGAGTTGGAGCTCCAGCACGAGATCGAACAGTTCCTGTATCACGAGGCGGCGCTGCTGGCCGAGCGGGAGTACCGCGACTGGCTGGACCTCTTCGCCGAAGACATCCACTACTGGATGCCGACCCGCTACAACCGGCTGCGGCGGGAGCTGCACCGGGAGTTCTCCGAAGCCGACGAAACCGCCTTCTTCGACGAGGACTACGACTCGCTCAGCCGGCGAATCACCCGGCTGGAGACCGGCATGGCCTGGGCCGAGGACCCGCCGTCGCGCACCCGGCACCTCTTCACCAACGTGCGGGTCATCCCGATCGAAGCCGCCAACGAGTTCGACGTTCACTGCAACTTCCTGCTCTACCGGTCGCGACTCGAGCATGACGTGGAGTTCTTCGTCGGCGCCCGTCAGGACCTGCTCCGCCGCGTTGACCGGGGTGTGGGCTGGGAGATCGCGCGCCGCAAGGTGGTTCTCGACCAGTCGACGCTGAACGCCAAGAACCTCTCGATGTTCTTCTAGTCCTACGAGGAGAGCGAAGCATTCATGTCCTTCGAGACGGCACTGATCAACGGCATCGCCGTCGGCAGTGTCTCCGCCCTGCTGGCCGTCGGGATCAGCCAGATCTTCATGGTGACCGGAGTCCTGAACTTCGCCCATGCCGGCTTCGCCATGGTGGCGGCGTACCTCTACTCCTGGTTCACCACTGAGCAGGGCTGGTCGGCCACCGGCGCGGCGGCCGTCGCCATCCTTCTCGTCACGTTGCTCGGCGCGCTGCTCGAGGGGCTGGTGCTGCGCCGGCTCCACTCCGCTCCCTTCACCAGCAAGGTGATCGTGACGCTCGGGCTCCTCGTCCTCATGCAGGGCATGGTTCTCCAGATCTTCGGCTTTAATCCGAGGCGCGCCCCGCTGCTCATCAGCGGCGGAGTCGACATCCTCGGAACCCGGGCCAGCTGGCAGCAGCTCGCCATCCTGGCAGTGGCGATCGTGCTCATCGCCGGGCTCCTCCTCTTCCTGCGCGGCACCCGGCTTGGCCTGGCCACCCGGGCCTGCGCTCAGGACCGCGACACCGCCGATCTCCTCGGGATCCGGACCGGTGTCGTCTCCCGGCTCAACTGGACCATCGGTGCGTTCCTGGCCGCCGTGGCCGGCGTGCTCATCGCGCCGCTGGCCATCTTCACTACCGACTCGTTCAGCATCTACATCGTCACCGGGATCGGCGCCGCCCTCTTCGGTGGCCTCGTCGGCCTCGCCGGCGCCTTCGCCGGCGGCCTCGTCCTCGGCGTCGTCCAGAACCTCGCAATCTTCGGCTCGGAGCAGCCGGGTATCTGGGCCCTGGCCATCTTCGTGGCCATCGCCGGGCTCCTCGTCATCCGGCGCCGTTGGCCGCGTGAGCTGGTGAGCGAAGCGATCGGCACGAGCGGCGGCTGGCGGGGAAGCCCGGCCTGGCTGCCGGCCCGGGTCCTGCTCGGGGCCGCCTGGGCGCTGCTGATCGTGAACGCCTTGCGGACGAACTTCTGGAGCTACACCGCTTCACTCGTCCTCGTTTACGTCCTCCTCGGCCTGTCGGTCGTGGTCGGCGCAGGCTGGACGGGCCAGCTCAGCCTCGGGCAGGGCGCCCTCATGGGAGTCGGTGTCTTCGGGATGCTGGCGCTGCGCAACGACTTCGACCTGCCGTTCGTGCCGGCGCTGCTGGCCGTGCTGATCCTCGGGGCGCTGGCCGGCGCGCTGCTCGGCCTGCTGTCGCTTCGGCTGTCACCGACCCAGATCGCCATCGTCACCCTCGCCGCCACCATGGCGGCCAGCGAATGGCTCTTCGTGAAAGGGCTGGCGGCATCGGAGTTCGCCAGCCTGCCGGGGTTCCTGAACAGCGACCGCAAGCTGTTCGCCGGTCTGGCCGTCGTGGTCGTCGCCGCCACCCTCCTGCTCCGCCGCCTGTCCGACAGCCACTGGGGACTGTCCTTCCACGCCGTGCGAGATGCGCCGGACATGGCGGCCCACTTCGAGGTCCCCGTCCGCAGCTGCCGTCTCTGGGCCTTCGCCCTGTCCGGGCTGCTGGCCGCGGCGGCCGGAGTCGGCTACGGGATGCTGGTCAGCGTCGTGCCGCCCTTCGCAGTCGGCGTGCCGATGTCGATCAACGTGCTGGTGTTCACCGTCGTCGGCGGGATGTCGTCACTGCTCGGGCCCTTCATCGGGCCGTTGCTGTTCATCGCCGTTCCCCAGGTGCTCAAGGCGTCGCAGACGACGGTGACCGCCTTCCCGCAGATTGCCGGTGGGCTCCTGGTACTGGTTGTCCTCATGGCTCGCCCGGACGGGCTGGGCAGCTTCCTCCGCCGACCCCGAACCGCACCGACACCGGTGCGGGAAACCACTCCGCTGGCGCTCTCGGGCCGCAACACAGGTGTCCGCCTGACGCGGGCCGGAGCGTTCAATGGCAACGGGCACCGCCCGGTGTCCGAACTCGTACTCGAGGAGGGGGGCACTCGATGAAGAGAGCGCTCATTGCCGCACTGGTGACAGGTCTGATCGCACTGGCGCCGCTGCCGGCCTCGGCCGAGCAGAGCCGGCTGTCCGTGTTCGATGGGTATGCCGGTTCGCACAGCGTCTACATGCAGGGTCGGGCGAACTCGGTCTTCGCCCTGCCGGCCGATTTCTTCGTCGCGCCGACGTTCGCGGAGTTGAACTCGCAGCCCCGTGCGCAGGGCTACGCCGCCACGTTCGGCTTCCCGCTGGCCCGCAACGCCACCGGTGTCGGCGTGCCGGCGCCCGAGTACCGCGGGCAGTGCTGGGCCAACTATCCCGGTGAGCCGAACAAGGACAGCTGTGGGCTTCCCGCCCGGGAGTTCCCCCAGGCACCGCAGGCCCCCAGCGGCAGCCCGTTGACCGGCCGGATGTCCAGCGCGGTGGTGATCGCCTCCGGTGATCAGGCCGATCCCGAAGCCACTCGGGCGGAGAGCGACGCCGCCTGGGGCGAACTGAAGATCGCCGACGTGCTCCGCATCGGCACGAACGTCTCCCACTCGGCCAGCTTCGTCAAAGACGGCGTGCTCCACGCCGTCACGAACTCGCGGGCCCAGGACATCACGGTCGGCGAAGTCCTCCACATCGGCACGGTGGAAGCTATGGCCGAGGCCAGTCATGCCGGTGGTCCCGACGGCGGCAAGGGCGCGGCCCATACCGACATGCAGAATGTCACCATCGCCGGGACGCCGGTGGCCATCGGTCCCGGTGGCCTGATGGTGGGGGGGAAGGCGATCGGTGAAGCACCCGATGCCGTCGCCGACCCGATCCTCGCCGCCATGGCAAAGCACAAGATGACGATCGAGCCGCTCGAACCGGCGAAGGTGGCGCAGGATCCGGCCAGCGGCCTGATCGAGGCTACGACGTCGGGGTTCCGCGTCGTCATGTTCAGCCCGAGCGGCGACAAGCTCGAGCTGATCTTCGGACAGGCGACGGCCCGGGCCGCCGCCACCCGGGCGGAAGACGACGTCCCGCTCGGGATCGTGTTCCCCACCGACGAACCCACGATGACTCAGGCGGCACTCCCCGGTCGGCGCCGCTTCGAACTCGGTGAGTGAGGAGACAGAAAGAATGAAGAAGGACTGGCGGGAACCAGCGGCGGTGGCCTTCGTGGTCCTGGGCGGGATCATGATGGTCATCGGCTGGGTCGGTGTGAGCCAGGCCACCGAGGTCATTGACCAGCTGCCGTACCTCTTCTCTGGGGGTCTCGGCGGGTTGGTCTGCCTCCTTCTCGGGCTCGGCCTCTACATCGCCCGGAATCACGCCCAGGATCAGGCCCG
>JAICGL010000243.1 GCA_025923175.1 Acidimicrobiia bacterium | reverse complement strand
TGAGAATCCAGGCCAACACCGCCCGCCAGCGACGGAAGAGTGTTTCCTGGACGAGCGCCTGGAGCTGTGCTTGCTGCTCCCGCCGGTCGGCAGCGGCACTCGAAATTGGTTCCAAAAAAGCTCCTAGCCCAAGCGACGGATTACGAAGCGGGCCAGCGGGAGGATCAGACCGAGGCCGAGGAAGGCTCCGAAGGCCCGGCTGACGCTCTGTGCGCCCCGCAACCCCAGCTTACGCTGAACGTCGTCCAGGCTGGGCAGTGTGACTTCCTCGGGATTCGTCAGCGCCGGAGCCCCGTCGTTGACCGGCGGCTCAGGGCCAACTTCGGCCGAAGGAATGGGCAGCTCGATGCCTGCCGGCGGGGTCGTCGGTGAGGGCTGGCCACCGGACTTCGGAGGCGTCGCGTCGTCCTTGGTGGTGTCCCCTTGCTGGCGCTTCGTCGTCGAGGTGCCCCTCTCCGTGCGGGAGGTCGGCGGGTTCTCCGTCACCTTCGGCGGAGCCGGGGCGGCCTGCGGCGTGTTCTCGACGGTCGGCACGCCGCCGCCGTTCTCGTTGACGTTCATCGTCCGGCCGGGGGCGTCGAGGGCGGCCACCACGGCGGTCGCGTGCCCCAGCTGCATCGGGTACGCCAGGGCCGTGTTGACCGACCCCACGCCCTGCTGGAACGTCACCCGCAGACCCTGGGCCACCACGCTCACGTGGGCCCCCGTCTTGGTCAGCTGGGCGTCGAAGTTGGGGATCTCGAGGATGATGCCGTGCTCGTCCTTCAGGCGCTGCAGCAGCGCCTTGGCGCCGTCGTAGGCCTCCTGCTCGGACGGGCCGCCGTTGGCGAGGCGCAGCCCGGCCCGGGTCAACTCGACCGGGTAACCGAGGACACGGAAGTCGTTGACGCGAACGTCGGCCCGGCCGTCCGTGCTGTCCGCGGCACCGGCGCCGGTGGCCTGGGCGGTGGTCACGAGGCTGGAGAACTGGACTTCGCTCTTGGGCCCGATGGAGACGTTGTCGAGCTGCGACTTGGCGAGGGAGATGAGCCGGCCCTTGTCGTCGATCGTCAGATCGTGGCTGGCCGAGGAGGATCCCACGCTCACGTAGCCGGTGAGGGCTCCGCCCGACCCGGCGGCGTTGCTGGCCGAGTGGACGAGCTGGGAACCGCAGTTGCCTCCGCAGTCGGTCACGGCGCGAATGTTGCCCGGGAACTTCCCGTCCTTGCCCGGCCAGTTGGCGGCCTTCTCGGTGTGGCGGGCGTCAGGCCCCGCGTGCTCGACCTGGGCCTGCGCAACGAACGGATCCTTACAGGACTTCTCGTCGAAGCCGACGCACTGGAGGCCGGCGACCGCGTCGCCTGCCAGCGGCTTCGGCGATTCGTCAGGCGCGACCAGCTTCGCTTCCGACTTGGCGAGCGACGCGTTGTTCGTCTTCCCCCAGACAAACGGTACGTGGAGACTGCCGACGGCACCCGAGGAGCCGCCCCAGGCGAGAGGTTCGGCCTTGCCGAACATGGCATACGCAGTCGGTGCTGCCGGAGCGGCCGCAGCGGACGAAGCCGCCAGCGGCACCACCGTGACGGCTGCTAGTGCCGCCACGGCCAGGCCCCGGGGGAGGGAACCCAGCTTCATTCGGGTGCTCCTTTAGTTCGTTTAGCGGAAGCATCGCCTCCGCCGGGGTGCGTCGACTGCCACGAAACGTCTGCCGAAGCCAGGCGCGCTGGCTCCGAAGACAAAGATACCCGACCATTTTCGATGACAATCGCCCGATCGGCAAGACCAAGGGCAAGGTTCACGAATTGGTCGATGATCAGCAATCCAGTTCCTGCCAGGCTGAGGCCGCGCAGGACATCGAAGAGCTGGACAGCGAGGGCGGGAGAAACCCCGGCCGAGATCTCGTCGACCACCAGGAGTTTCGGCCTGCTGACCAGCGCTCGGGCCAGGGCCAGGACCTGCTGCTCCCCCGCCGGAAGGGCTCCCGCCGGCCGGTATGCCTGGTCCCGCAGCCCGGGGAAGAGGCCGAGAGCCCAGTCGACGTCGGCGGCAGCCCGTCGGCCCCGGGTGGACGCCCCGACCCGCAGGTTGTCGAGCACCGTGAGGCCGGCGAAGATCCGCCGCCCCTGGGGCACCCCGACCACTCCCGCCCGTACGATCGCCTTGGGAGATAGCTGATCGAGCCTTGCCCCATCAAAAATGATGGATCCTGCCCGGGGACGGACCACTCCGGTGATCGCCCTGGCCAGCGTGGTCTTTCCCGCCCCGTTGGGGCCGAGGACGGCGACGGTCTCCGCGTCGCCGACCTCGAGGTCGACCCCGTTGAGGGCTGACCGGCCGGCGTAACCCACCTCGAGCCCGGACACGGCGAGCATCAGTCGGCCTCGACCGTCGGGTCGTCGTCGGGTGGTGCCTCCGGAGCCGGCGGGAACGGCTGCACCCCCCGGAGGAAGGCGGCCTGCACGCGGGTGTCGGCGGCGACGTCATCCGGTTCGCCGTCGCCGACCACCGACCCTGTGTCGAGGACGTAGACGTAGTCGGCGAGGTTGGCGATCGCCGGGAAGTCCTGCCCCGTCACGAGGACGCCGATACCCATCTCATCGCAGACCATGCCGATCCGCTCTGCGAGGTTCTTGCGATCGGGTTTCGACAGGCCGGCGGCGGGCTCGTCGAGGATGACCAGACGGGGGTCGGCGGCGAGCGCCCGGGCCAGGTCGACCAGGCGCTGCTCCGCCGCCCCGAGGCTGGCCACCGGCCGGTCGGCAAGGGCCTCGATGCCGAGATGCTCGAGCAACTCGAGGGCGTGGCGCCGGGCCAGCCGGTCGTCGTGCTTCGACAGGGCGAGGCCGAATCCACAGGCGAAGAAGCCGCCGCGCATACGGCGGTGCTGGGCCACCATCACGTTCTCGGCCGCCGTCATCGATTCGAACAGGGCCGGGCGGGAGAACGTCCGGGCCATCCCGAGCCGGCCGCGTTCGTGTGCCGGCAGGCCCGACACGTCCCGTTCGCCGATATAGACCCGGCCGGTGGACGGGCTGAAGCCGCTGAGGGCGTCGCAGAGGGCCGTCTTGCCGGCGCCGTTGGGGCCGATGACGGCGACGATCTCTCCGTCGTTGAGCTCGAGATCGACGTCGGTGCAGGCGGCGACGGCGCCGTAGCGCACGGTGACGCCCTGGGCCCGGAACAGGGGGACGGTCCGCTTGGTCCGGGTCCCGAGGAACTGCGAGAGGTGCGATTCGAACTCGTCCCGCGACGGCGGGGCGGTGCGGAACGGGCGGGTCCGCTCCAGCGCCTTGGGGTTGAACGGGCGCCAGAACAGCTCGCCGGTCTCCGGCTGGTCGGTGCCTGTGTCCCCGAATGTGCCGCTGTCGGAGACTGGCCCCGCCCAGCTGGCGTCACTGCCCCGGGGTGCCTTGGTGCGCGCTTCGTGGAGGCGGCGGATGACGTCCTGGAGGCGGCTGCCCTCGCCGGGCCGGGGGTCAGGCATCGTCGGCGAAGGGGTCGTCAGCGGCGTACGGGTCAAACGCGATCCGGTCGTGGGCCCGCTCGCCGTCGATGAAGCCGGCCGAAGCGGATGCGCCGGTCATGGCCGGGACCGGCGCGGATCTGGGAGCCAGCCGACTCATCGCCCGCTGGGCCAGCCCGGCGAGCCCGCCCGGGACGAAGGCCACGGTCACGGCGGCGAGGGCACCGAGCACCAGGACGCTGGCCGGGCCGGTGGGGGGAGTGCCCTGCTCGAGGGCCGGCACGATCTCGAAGGCGAACACGACCACTGCCGCTCCGGCCAGTGACCGGGTGCCGCCCACCACCGTGTAGAGGAGGTACTGCACGGAGAGGAAGACGGCGAAGCGGGTCGGGTCGAGGGGCTTCTCTCCGTAGGCCAGGAGGATGCCCCCGAGGGCGGCGACGACGGCGGAGAAGCTCAGCGCCACCAACCGGTAGTGGGCCGGATCGATGCCGAGGCTGCGGGTGGCGGCGTCGGAGTCGCGCGCGGCGGCCAGCGCCCGGCCGACCCGGGAGCGCCGCAGGTTGGTGGCGAACCACACCACACCGGCGGCGAGGAGGAGCGTCACGAGGTAATACGAGACCTCCGGGCGACCGGACAGGGCCTCCATCCAGTCGGGGCGCTGGCTGATCGACACGCGTCCGGTGAACCAGCGTGCCCCCGGGCCCCACAGCAGCGTGGCGGCCAGGACCATCCCGAGGAGCGAGAGCGCGGCGAAGGCGAGCCGGCCCCGCGACCGGAAGGCGGGGATACCCAGCGCCAGGGCGTACGGCAGGGCGGCGAGGGCGGCGAGGGGTATGGCGGCGAAATGCGGCAGCCCGGCCCGGTTGCTGAGGTCTCCCACCAGGTAGGCGCCGATCCCGGCGAAGGCGACCTGGCCGAAGGGAAGGTCGCCCGTCCAGCCAGACATGATCACGATGGAGGCGCAGATCAGGAAGATGGCGATGCCCCGCGCCCAGGCGTCGAGGGCGACCGCGCTCGACAGCGCCGGGACCGCGACGGCGAGGACCACGGCCAGCCCGGCCAGCAGCGCCCGGCGCGCACCAGTCGGCAGTGCAGAGGTGGCGGTGGTCAGGGCCGCCCGGCGGCGCGCCGCCGAGGGCGCGTTTTCAGCCGGGGCGCTGCTGAATGTCTCGTCGAGTACCGGCCGGCCGATCATGCCGGGGCGGCGGAAGAGCACACCGGCGAGGATGAGGAAGGCGACGAGGTTGCCGATCCCGCCGACAGCGAGGTCGCGCGGCTCGAACACGGTGGGCACCACCCCGAGGATCATTCCCGCCAGTACCGCCCGAGGCAGGCTGCGGAAGCCACCCACCGCCGCCGCCGCCACGGCGAAGGCGGCGTACACGATGGGGGTGTCGTAGGCGTTGACCAGCACGGGGCTGAGGGCCAGCGTCATGGCCACCGCTCCGAGCGCCGACGACAGAACCCAGGCGACGCGGCTGACCGTAGCGGGGTCGACGCCGGCCTGGCGGGCCCCCTCGGTGTCGTTGCCCTGGGCGCGCAGGGCGAGACCGATCCGGGCCCGCCGCAGGAAGATGGTCACGGCGACTCCGACGGCGGCCGCGAGGACGAGCGTCACGACGTCGCTGCGGGCGATCTGGAGGTCGCCCGTCCCCCACCGGGTCGCAGACGGCGGGGGCAGGAGTTTCGCTTCGGAGCCCCACACGGCGTTGACGCCGCCGAGCAGGACGGCCGACAGCCCGAGGAGGGCGACGAGTCCGGGGACGATCTGTTCGCGCAACCCCCGGGTCAGCAGATCGCAGAGCAGGCCGAGAACCACCGCCACGCCGACCGCCACCGCCAGCGCCGTCCACCAGCCGAACCCCGAACCGATGCTCCCGTCCGGACTCATGAGGTCGCCGTGCAGCACGGCCGCGACGGTGCCGATGGCCACGACCGCCACGTTGGGGATCCGAACGGCCTGGTAGACGACCGTGACACCGGCGGCGAGCAGGGAGTAGACGGCGCCGAGCGACAGGCCGATGACCAGCGTCGTGACCAGGGTCACCGGTGGCGGCCTCCCAGGGGCGAAACGGCGGTGCGCCGAATGGCGCCTCCTCCTACGATCGTACCGTCCGTTTCGTGCCTCTCCGGCTCACCCAGGGCCCTCTGACCAGCGGCGTTGCCGCTGGACGGCGTCGTGGTAGTGGTTGGCGTCGTCGCCACCGTGGACGGGGTGGTGACGGTGGACCGTGCGCCGCCCGTCGTGGTCGTGGTCAGCTCACCCCGGCGGTGCTTGCCCTCGAGCGTCCCGCCGCAGGCGGCGGCGAGGAGCAGAAGCGCGGTCATCAGGGCCGTCGCGGGCATCACCCTCCGCAGCGTCAATCGTCGCCCCCCGAAACCCCTACGGCGCGGAAACGCTGCAGCATACTGATCGCGCGATAGGCCTTTCGCCCCTTGGGTAGTGTCGCCTCGTGACCAAGCATCCCTTTCTCTCCGATCCCTGGTTCGACGAGGTCCGCCGCCTCCACGACGCAGCCGGCGGCGCCGCGCCGGAAGGCGCTGAGGTCCGGATGAACCTGGTGATCCAGTCGACGCCGTTCGACGACGATCTGGCCATGCACCTGGCCGTCGCCGGTGGGCGGGCGGACTGGGGGAAGGGCCATCTCGACGACGCCGAGGTCACGCTGACGCTGGCGTACGACACCGCCAGGGCCATCTTCGTGGAAGGCAACCCGCAGGCGGCCATCGAGGCGTTCATGGCCGGGCGGATCATCGTGCAGGGTGACATCACCAAGCTGATGGTGATGCAGCCGACGGGCCCCGGCTCGCCCGCCGGTGACCTGACGAAAATGCTGCAGGAGATCACTGAGTAAGCAGCGCCGAACGGGGGATTTTCCCGGGCTACGACGCGGCCGTGGGGCGGGGGGGGGGGGGCGACCGGGGCCGGGGGGGGGGGGGGACCCCCCCCCCCCACCGCCACCACGACGACCCCCCCCCCCCCCCGACACCCCCGC
>JAICGL010000242.1 GCA_025923175.1 Acidimicrobiia bacterium | reverse complement strand
GGCGGCGCTCTCCAGCTCGGGGCCGACGTAGGCCGAGAAGAGCACGATCGGCTTGTCGAACCCGTCGTGGCGAAGCTTGCGGGCCGTTTCGAGCCCGGTCATGCCCGGCATCATGTTGTCGAGGACGATGACGTCCGGCGGCGCGTCCCGCACCATCGTCAGACACTCCTCGCCTGAGGTGGCGTTGACCACCTCCCAGCCCTCACCGTCGAAGATGGCGCGCAGGAGTTTCCCGACCGAGACGTCGTCGTCGACCACCAGCAGACGCACGACGCTCAGATTACGCGGCCCAACATCGGGGTCCAGCCTCCTGTCGGCCGTCACCGGAATGTCGATGTTGGATGGTCACGTAGAGTCGGCGGCCATGCGAGTCGGCGCCCTCGAGATCCACCCCGTCCACGATGGCTGGGCCCGGATGCCCGCCACCGATCTGCTCCGCTTCACGGGTGGCCGCGACGACCCCTGGCTGCCCCACGAGGAGTTCCTCGAGGCCGACGGCAACATTCGGCTCTCGCTCGGCGGTTTCCTGGTGAGAACGGGCGACCGGGTCGTGCTCATCGACGCCGGGGCGGGCCGGATCGACAACGACGTGTACCATGGCGGGCAGTTCCTCGAGAGCCTGGCCGCCCTCGATCTCGGCCCGGACGACGTGACCGACGTCGTCTTCACCCACCTCCACTTCGACCACGTCGGCTGGTCCACCCAGCAGGGCACCGTGGTGTTTCCCCGGGCCACCTTCCGCTGCCACGGCGAGGACTGGGACCACTTCGTCGCCGGCCCCAACCCGGAAGCCGGATCCGTCCGCAAGCTGTCGCCCCTGGCCGACCGGCTCGAGCCGTTCGACGGCGACACGACGGTGGCGCCCGGCATCACCGTGCGCCACGCCCCGGGGCACACGCCGGGTTCGGCGGTGATCGTCGTCGCCGATGGCACCGAGCGCGCCCTCCTGCTGGGCGACGTGGTGCACTGCCCCGTCGAGCTGATGGAGAACGAGTGGGAGGCCGTCGTCGACGTCGACCCCGCCCTCGCCCGCCGCACCCGGGAGGCGCTGGCCAAGGAACTCGAGGGCAGCGATGTGCCAATCGCGGCGGCGCATTTCCCCGGCCTGCGTTTCGGTCGCCTGCTGGCCGGCACCGGCCAGCGTCACTGGTCCTTCGACTGAGGGCCTTCCATCGACTGAAGCCCGTGCATCTCTTTCGGGAGCGGCTCGGTGTGGACCACGCCGAGGCGGCGGGTGGCCCGGGTGAGGGCGACGTACAGGTCGCTCATCCCCCGCTCCGATTCGGCCACGATGGCCGCCGGTTCGACGACGATCACGCCGTCGAACTCGAGCCCCTTGGTTTCGGCCACGTCGAGGACGGCGACGATGGCGTCGAGCGGCGCCGTGTGGTCGCCAACCGTGGTCTCCGGGAGGGCGGCGGAAAGCTCCTTGGCCAGCCGCTCGGCATCAGCCGTGGGGGCGATGACGGCCAGGCGGCCGTCGCCAATCTCCTCCAGCTCCCGGCGGACGGCTGCGGCTACCACGTTGACCATGTCGTCGGGCGTGGCCGGCACCGCCCAGGGCGGGACTCCCTCCTCCCGCATGGAGTGGGGCGGCGACACGCCCGGGGCGGCGGTGGCCAGCACTGCCGCCGCCACCTCCATGATCTCGGCCGGGGTCCGGTAGTTGACGGTGAGCTCGGCCTTCCGCCACCGGTTGGGAGCGTGGCGGTCGAACAGCTCGGCCCAGCTGGCGGGCCCCCAGGAGGCGCCCGTCTGGGCGAGGTCGCCGACCACGGTCATCGACCGGCTCGGGCAGCGCCGGAACAGCACCCGCCAGGCCATCGGTGACAGCTCCTGGGCCTCGTCGACGATGACGTGGCCGAACTCCCACGTCCGGTCGAGCCGGGCCCGCTCGGCCACCGACAGCATCCGCTCCTCACCGGCGTAGCGCTCGGCCAGCAGCTCGGGATCGATCGGCATGTCGAGGCGCAGCCCTTCGAGGACGGCCCGGGCGAAGCTCGCTCCCCGGCGGCGCCGTCCGGCCCGGCGGCGGGCCGCCCGCCGGGCGCGTCCCGGCGGCAGGCCGAGCAACTCGGCCGCCTCGTCGAGGAGGGGAACGTCCTCCACCGACCAGTCGACCGCGGTGAGATCGCGGGAGCGTTCGCGGAAGAGCGCCTCCCGCTCCTTGGGTGTGAGGATCGACCCACCGGCCGAATTGATCAGCGCAGGTGTGCCGAAGAGGTCGTTGAGGAGCTCCGGGGCCACCAGCAGCGGCCAGATGCGCTCCATGGCGAAACGGAAGTCGCGGGACCGGCGCAGCTCGTCCCAGATCTCGTCGAGCTCGTCGGGCTCGGGTTCGGCGTTCCGGAGCTCGGTCAGGCCGCTCCTGACCTGATCGAGCAGCGCCGCCAGCAGCATCCGCTCCACCGTCTCCCGGGCGGGGTTGTGGGGCCGGCTGCTGCGCCGCGCGGCGTCGCGGGCCCGCTTGCAGGTGGCCCGGTCGAGGACCAGGTCGAGCTTGTCATAGGGCAGGTGGAGGTCCTCTCGGGGGACCCGCTGGCGGTCGGCCATGGCCCGCCGCAGCACCTTGACCATCCGCAGATCGCTCTTCACCCGCGCCGTGGCGGGCGGGTCGTGGCGGCGGGCCGTCACGAGGGGGTAGAGCTCGCCCGGCGTGGCCAGCAGGACCCCGGTCTCGCCGAGGGACGGGAGCACCTGCTCGATGTAGCGGAGGAAAACCGCATTGGGGCCGACGACCAGCACGCCGTTGCCGGCCAGCCGGGCGCGGTGCGTGTAGAGGAGATAGGCGGCCCGGTGCAGCGCCACGGCGGTCTTGCCGGTGCCCGGCCCGCCCTCCACGACCAGGACGCCAGCCACGTCGGAGCGGATCACCCGGTCCTGCTCCGCCTGGATGGTGGCCACGATGTCGCCCATCCGGCCCGTCCGCCCCTTGCGGAGCGCGGCCAGCAGGGCGGCGTCACCGTGGAGGCTCGCCTGCTCGGTCTCCGAGAGGGCATCGAGGTCGAATACCTCGTCGTCGAGGCCGACGACCTCCCGGCCGTGGGTCAGCAAGTGGCGGCGGCGGACGACGCCCTGGGGGTCGGCGGCGGTGGCCCGGTAATAGGGCTGGGCGGCCGGCGCCCGCCAGTCGACCAGCAGCGGCTCGTAGTCGGCTTCCGACAGGCCGAGGCGGCCGACGTGGTAGCGGGCACCCTCGTTCATGTCGAGGCGCCCGAAGCACAGCGGCAGGTCCCCGATGTCGAGGGCGGCCAGGCGGCTCTCCAGGTTGAGGGCCAGAGCGTCACGCTCCTGGCGCCACTGGTGGGTGCCACCCGGCTGGCCGCGGACCCGGCCCAGCTCGGCGTCGAGCTTCGCCCGGACCTCGTAGAGGCGCGCGTAGAGGCGGTCCACGTAGGCGCGCTCGGCCTCGAGGTCGTCGGTCCGGGCCGACGAGTTCCGCTCGGAATTCCCGTCGGGCAAGTCCACCTCCTGCGCGCCCCGTCGAAACCCGAACAGATAAGAGTGCCAGCTGGAGCACCCCAATGGATCCGCGTGACCGCACCGGGCGCAAAAAAACCTGGCCTGGAAGACCAGGCGCCACGCGGGTGTTGCTCAAAAAGCTGACCTGTCCGATCATCAATGGACCCACACGTACGAGGAGAACTCGGTCCCATGAGCGACAACGAGCGACAGAAGTGCATGTCGATCATCTGTTGGAGCGGCGACCTGGACCGGGTTTGGCCCGTCCTGATCCTCTCCACCACGGCAGCGGCCTCCGGCCTCCAGGTGAACGTCTTCTTCACCTTCTGGGGCTTGCGGGTGCTGCAGAAGAACGACGTCCGCGTCACCGGCCAGAACTGGATGCAGAAGGGCGAGTCGCTGGTCGACCGGGGCGGCACCGATCACCTCAAGCTCGGCAAGATCCACTTCGGTGGCGCCGGCACGAAGATGATCAAGAAGCTGGCCGACTCCTACAACGTCGCCACGCCGACGGAGCTGCTGGGGATGGCCAAGGACCTCGGCGTGAACCTTTACCCCTGCCAGATGACCATGGATCTGTACGGGTTCACGAAGGAGGACTTCATCGACGGGCTCGGCTCGCCGATGGGCGCCGCCAGCTTCATCGACATGGCGGCCGACTCCGACATCACGCTGTTCATCTGATCTCGGACCGACGTCTTGACGAAATTTTCGGCCCCGGGAAGATCCCGAGGCCCTATTGTGTTAATTTCCGATAAGGTAGTCGGGAATTCAAAGCCAGCCGCCGGGAGATCGACCACATGACCATCACCAACCCCAGCGCCACCAGTATTGTCGCCGACGAGGTGCTCGACAGCCGGGACGTGTCCTGTCCCATGCCGATCATCCAGACCGCCCAGGCGATCAAGGACCTCGCCTCCGGGCAGACGTTGCTGGTGCTTGCGAGCGATCCCGGTTTCGAGCCCGACATCAAGGCCTGGTCCTCCCGGACGGGGAACGCCCTCCTGTCCAGCGAGCGGCAAGGCAACGAGATCCACGCTCTCCTCCGCAAAGCTTGAGCTGACACAACAAGAACCGGTGTTCCTCAGGGGTGCGTAGGGGGCCCTGAGGAACGCCGGTTCTTTTTTGTGGTTCCGGGCGGGGATCTCTACCCGGACTCAGGGGACTGCTGGCCAATCCGGTTGTGCGGATCGGCGAATCTGGCCGGCGAGACGTGCGACCCGATCGGTCAGCGGTCCCCTAGGACGCCGCCCGCAATCGGTTGCGGCGTCGGGCGTTGCGTACAGGCAGGCCAGCCTTGGCCCAGGCCTGGAAGCCGCCGTCGAGGTCGGCCGCCGACGCGAATCCGAGGTCGACCAGCGTGGCCGCCACCAGGCTCGAGGCATAGCCCTCCGAACACATCACGACGATCTCGCAGTCGTGATCGGTGATCCCGGCCAGGCGGTGGGCGCTGGCAGGATCGACGCGCCACTCGAGCACGTTGCGTTCGAGGACCACCGCCCCCGGCACCTCGCCCTCCCAGCGGCGCAGGACGGTCGGGCGGATGTCGATGAGCAGCGCTCCCCGGCGGCAGGCAGCCGCCGTCTCGTGGGGGCCGAGGCGGCGGATGCGCTCGCGGGCAGAGGCAAGTAGGTCGTCGACGGTCATGGCCATGGGGGGCATTCTCCTTTTCAGACAAGGACGAGGTCGGGTCGAGCGACCTCGGTGCGCACGGCGGCCAGACCTCGGTCGGGCCGGTTCTCGTAGAACGTCATCGAGCGGAGCCGGGGCGAGTAGACGTGGATGCTGAGGGCCTGCCGGGCACCGCCGTTCACGACGTCGTGGATGTGGTCGGGCTCAAACGAGACGAGGGCGCCTTTCGGCAGCTGACGGTGGCACAGCCGGCCGCTGGGGCGCACCCAGCCGGAGGCCTCGATGTAGGTCTCCAGCAACGTGCCTTCGAGCACCGCGATGGCTCCGGACGACGAGCCGTGGTCGTGCAACTCGATGCCCTCACCCTCCGGCCAGCCCAGCAGCCAGGCCTCGAAGTCGTTCTCTTCGAGCAGCGAGACGTACCAACGTTTCCCGCTGTCCCGGCGGACGTGGGGCCACCAGATCTCGGGCGAGTCGGCCAGTTCCCGGGCGACGTCGGACAGCGTGCCAGCGGTCGGTGTGACAGCGGTCAGCGAGGTGTGCATGGTTGGTCGCTCCCCAGCGAGGTCAGTGGACTTTACACTCCTACAGGAGTGTATTATAGGGACGCTCCCACCGGAGTGCAACTAAAGTTTCCTGTATGAGTGCGCGGCTGGATCCGGATGCGAAGAAGGCGGGCGACGAGGCCAAGAAGCCGGACGTCACGCTAAAGATCCCCCGGAAGCTCTACGACCGCATCGCCACGCTGATCGACACCGAGCCGACGGGCTTCCGCTCCCCCACCGAGTTCATCCTGTTCGTGCTGCGCGACCTGACCGGGACCGACACCGACGACGTCGAGCAGGTTCGGGTTCGCTTGCGGGCGCTCGGATACCTCGACGACGAGAAGTAGCGACGCCCGGTCAGCCGGCGACACAGGCGTCGAGCGCAGCGAGCAGTTCGGCCCGCCAGGCCGCGAGGTCCCGGCCGATGAACACGAGCGCACCGCCGGGACCGGCCGCGTCGGCCAGGGCCGGCTCCCACTGGCTCTGCAGCCGCCCGGCGGTCACGTTGACGAGGGCCGGGACCGAGGCGCCGGCGTAGCGCACGACGCCCTTGGCCCGGTAGACGGCCGGCGGGAGCGCGGCCAGCAGATCGAGGGTTGCTCGACGCTCGAGGGGCTGATCGGTGCTCCAGGAGATGCTCTCGAGATCGAGCGGCGCCGCCGTCGGGCGAACGGGAGACCGGTCGCGGGAATGGGTCGGGAGACCCGAGCCGAACAGCAGCCCGATCGCGTCGGCTTCGACCGGTCCGGGAATCACCGGGGCGCGGGAGTTGAGGATGCGGAGACGGGCTTCCGTGGTCGCCGCACCTCGCGTC
>JAICGL010000241.1 GCA_025923175.1 Acidimicrobiia bacterium | reverse complement strand
CGGCCACCTTGAAGTCCATGTCACCGAAGGCATCTTCGGCACCGAGGATGTCGGTCAGCGTCGTGTACTTGCCCTCGGCGTACACGAGGCCCATGGCGATGCCGGCCACCGGCGCCTTGAGAGGGACGCCTGCGTCCATCAGCGACAGCGTCGACCCGCAGACGGAGCCCATCGACGTCGAACCGTTCGACGACAGGACGTCGGAGACGACCCGCAGCGTGTAGGGGAACTCCTCGATCGACGGCACCACCGGGATGAGGGCCCGCTCGGCGAGGGCGCCGTGGCCGATCTCACGCCGCTTCGGGGAACCGACCCGGCCGGTCTCACCGGTGGAGAACGGCGGGAAGTTGTAGTGGTGCATGTAGCGCTTGTGCTCGTCGATCCCGATCGTGTCGAGCATCTGCTCCATGCGGGGCATGCCCAGCGTGGTGACCGAGAGGACCTGCGTCTCGCCACGCTGGAACAGGCCGGTGCCGTGGGCCGTCTTGAGCAACCCCACCTGAGACGACAGCGGCCGGATGTCGGTCGCAGACCGGCCGTCGATCCGGAACCCGTCGTTCACGATTCGGGAGCGGACGATCTCCTTCTGGAGCGACCGCAGCGCGTGCTTGACCGGCCCGGTTTCGAACTTGCCCGGCTCATCGGCGGTTCCGGCCAGCGCCGCGACGGTCTCGGCGGTGATCTCGGCGATACGGTCGTTGCGGTCGTGCTTGTCGGCGATCGACAGGGCCTCGGTCAGCGGGCCCGTGGCCGCCTGCCTGACTGCCTCGAGAGTGTCGTCGTCGTAGTCGCGCTGGAGCTCGTAGGGGATCGGCTCGATGGCGCCGCGGTCGGCCACCCAGGCGTCGACCAACGCAAGCTGTGCGGTGATGCTCTCGTTGATCCACTTCTTGGCCTCTTCCAGGCCCTCGACGATGACCTCCTCGGTCATGTGCGGCGCCCCGGCTTCGTAGAGCTCCCAGGTCGCCTCGGTGCCACCCGCCTCGACCATCATCACGGCTACGTCGCCGTCGTCGAGGCGGCGGCCGGCCACGACCAGCTCGAACGTGGAGGCATCACCCTCCTGGTAGGTCGGGTGGGGGATCCAGACGCCGTCGTGGTGGGCCAGCCGCACCGCCCCGACCGGGCCCGCGAACGGGATACCGGAGATCATCAGCGCAGCGGACGCTCCGTTGATGACAAGCACGTCGTGGGGGTTCTGCAGGTCGGCTCCGAGAACGGTGGCGACGATCTGGGTCTCGTTGCGGAAGCCCTTGGGAAAGGAGGGGCGCAACGGCCGGTCGGTCAACCGGCAGGCCAGAATCGCCTGCTCGGTGGGCCGCCCCTCCCGGCGGAAGAACGAGCCAGGGATCTTCCCGGCGGCATACATGCGCTCTTCGACGTCAACGGTGAGGGGGAAGAAGTCGATCCCCTCCCGCACGCCACGTGAGGCCTGGGCGGTGACCAGGACGGTCGTGTTCTCGACGGAAACCACCACGGCTCCGTCGGCTGCCTGGGCCAGGAGGCCTGCAGAAAAGGTAAGGGACTTGCCGGTTTCCCCAATGGGGGCCGACGCCGTAATCGGGCCGGTCATGGAACTGCTCCTCTCGTCGCTCTTGCATCGAGCGGCGGAGGCGTCGGTTCTCAGTTGTCAGCCTCCGGGTCGGCGGATCCGGAAGATGGCGACTGACAACCGACGGGCCGCCGCCGCAAACAGATCGAGGAGCGGCAAGCCGCTCCTCGAATGGTCGTTACCGGCGGAGGCCGAGCCTGGCGATGAGCGCCCGGTACCTCTCGACGTCGTTGCGCCGGAGGTAATCGAGCAGGCGACGCCTCCGACCGACCAGCATCAAGAGCCCTCGACGTGAGTGATGGTCCTTCTTGTGGACCTTCAGGTGCGTCGTGAGCATGTTGATCCGCTCGGTGAGGAGCGCGATCTGTACCTCCGGAGAGCCGGTGTCGGTCTCGTGGAGGCGGTGTTCGCTGATCGTGGCGGAGGTGTCTTGCATCGTCAGATTCGTTCTCTTCCGGCCGACGGGCCGTCGGGGTCGGGGGTTGGATTTGCGCGTCAGAATCGCAGCCGCGGCTGCGGCGACTGCCGAGCCTACCATTCGCTAGCGGGGTTCGAGCACCCGGCGGACGGCCTCGATATCGCGGTGCATGGCGGCCACCAGGGCGTCGACCGAGTCGAACCGTTCCTCGGCCCGGATCCGGTCGACGAACCCGACGGCGGCCGTCTGGCCGTAGAGATCGCCCTCGAAGTCGAGCAGGTAGGCCTCGAGCAGCAGGTAGGGCTGGTCGGTGTAGAAGGTGGGGCGCCGGCCGAGCGACAGGGCGGCGGGCCGTTCGACCCCGTCGGAGCCGGTGAACGTACCGGCGTAGATCCCGGCCGCCGGCAGGCAGATCTCCTCGGGGACGGCGACGTTGGCCGTCGGGAAGCCCAGCTCCCGTCCCCGGCGGTCGCCCTCCACCACCGTGCCCCGCACCTCGTGGACCCGGCCGAGGATCTCGGCTGCCCCCCGGACGTCGCCGTCGGCCAGGCGCCGGCGGACGAGCGTGGAGGAGTAGGTAACCTCGCCGGGATTGCTCACGAGCTCGATGCCGACGACGTCGAAGCCGAGGTCGCGCCCCATCCGCTCCAGGAGAGCGACGTTGCCCCGGCGGGCGTTGCCGAAGTGGAAGTCGGCGCCGACCACCACGAGGCGGGCCCGGAGGCAACCGCGCAGCACCTCGGTCACGAAGTTCTCCGCGGATTCCTGGCGGCGGTCGTCGTCGAAGGTGAGGACGACGGCCTGGTCGACGAGCCCCGTCGCCTCGAGAAGTTCGAGCCTCTGGTCGAGGTTGGTGAGGAGCTTGGGAGCCGTCTCGGGCCGCACCACCTGGGCCGGGTGGCGGTCGAATGTGACGAGGGCGGTCGGGAGCCCCCGCTCGACGCCCTTCTCCCGGACCTGCCGGAGCAGCGCCTGGTGGCCGAGGTGGATGCCATCGAAGGCGCCGATGGTGACCACCGATCCGGGCAGATCGGGGCAGGCGTCCAGATTCCTGACGACGTGCATGGCCGGGTTCAGCCCCCGCCTCCGGTGCTGTCTCCAGCTCCTGGCAGCACCACGAGCGGCCGGGCCGCCGCCCGGCCCTTCTGATACAGGGCCAGCAGCCGGTCATCGGGCCCGACGACGGCGAAGGGGCCGGTCGTGTCGGCGTCGAGGGCCGTCACGGGGAAGACGGCGCCGTGGGTGACGCCCCGGGCGGTTTCCCCGTCGACGTCGATGCGGGGCAGGTGGCGGACCGCTTCGACCATCGGCAGGACGAGCTTGGCAGGGCTCTCGGCGATCTCCTCCAGGGTCCGGGCCTCCTCGACGGCGAACGGCCCGACGCGCAGACGGCGCAAACAGGCCAGGTGGGCGCATCCCCCGACAGCTTCGCCGAGATCGGCGGCCAGACTCCGGATGTAGGTGCCGCTGCCGCATTCCACCAGCAGCTGGGCCCGGGGAAACTCTCCGGGGGTGAACGCCTCGACGTCGATCCGGTCGATGTGCACGGTCCGGGGGGCCCGTTCGACGACCTCACCTGCCCGGGCCCGCTCGTGCAGCCGCCGGCCCTCGACCTTGATGGCCGAGACCATGGGCGGTACCTGGGAGATCGTGCCGAGGAACCGGGGCACGACGGCGTCGAGGTCGTCGGCGGTCAGGGCAGGCATCGGCTGGCGAGCGGTCTCGGCGCCGGCGGCGTCGAGGGTGTCGGTGGCCACCCCGAAGGCGACCTCGCCCCGGTAGACCTTCCCGGTCTCGGTGAGGAAGCGCAGGAGCCGGGTGGCCCGTCCGAGGCCAACCAGGAGGACACCGGTGGCGTCAGGGTCGAGCGTGCCGGCGTGACCCACCCGCCGCAGCCCGTAGATGCGCCGCAGCCGCGCCACGACGTCGTGCGAGGTGCAGCCGGCAGGCTTGTCGACGACTACGAGCCCGTCCGTGGCACCGCCCTGCCCGGCCGCCTCGCCCGTCATGCGGGTCAGAGCGCCTGGACGATCGACTCCACCACCGACAGGACGGGGTCGTTGGTCGTGAACCCGGCCGCGTAGCGGTGCCCGCCGCCGCCGAAGCGGGTGGCGACGGCGGAGACATCGACGTGCCCCATGGAGCGAAGGCTCACACGGACGTGGCCCTCGACCTCCTTCAGGACGCAGGACACCTCGGCCTCCTTGGCCTGGCGGACGAAGTCGATCAACCCCTCGGTCTCTTCGAGGGTGACGCCGTATCCGGCGAGGTCCGCCTCCGTGATGGCGGCCCAGATGAAGCTCTTGTTGGCCACCAGCTCGGCCCGGCCGAGCACGTCGCCGACCAGGCGCAGGTAGGCGAGGCTGTGCTCCTCGAAGAGGACACGGTTCAGGCGTGCGATGGGGACGTCGAACTCCAGGAGGCGCCGGGCGAGTTCGAAGGCCTCGGTGCCGGTGCTCTCGTACTGGAAGCGGCCCGTGTCGCAGACCAGGCCGGCGTAGAGGCAGACGGCGGCGTCGTGGCTGAGTGGGAGCCCGAGGGCGTCGATGAGGCGGGCGACCACCACGGAGCTGGCGGCCGCGGCGGGATCGACGAGATGGATGGAGCCGAACCGGTTGTTCGACACGTGGTGGTCGACGACGATGAGCTCCTTGGCCGCCTTGGCGTTGATGGCCAGGTCGCCGAGGCGCCCCATCGATCCGCAGTCGAGAGTCACCATCACGTCGGGCTCGGCCGGGTAGTCAAGCGGGTCGGTCAGGAGGTCGAGGCCGGGCAGCTCCCGGTAGTGGGGCCCGGTCACCTGCGTGCCGGCGAAGCCGGCGACGGAGTTGCGCCCGCCGGCCAGCAACACGTGGTGGAGCGCCAGCATCGAGCCCAAGGCGTCGCCGTCGGGGGCGACGTGGCAGGCCAGGGCGACCTGGTCGGCGGCGCTGATCAGCGCGGCGGCGGTAGCCAGGTCCTCCTCGAGTTGTCGTCTGCTGTCGGAATGATCGTTCACTCGTCCTCCGAGTGGAGCTGGCGGAGGATCTCGTCCACCCGCTCCCCCGTCCTGATCGCCGGGTCCTCCCGGAATACAAGGTGTGGCGTGTACTTCATGCGGACCTGCCGGTTGATCTCGGCCTGCAGGTGGGGGGTTGCCTCCCGCAGGGCCGCAGCCGTCTTCTTCGCCGCCTCAGCCACCGCCTCAGCATCGCTCCGGGCCGGGGCGAGCGCCGAATAGTAGACGGTGGCCTGGCGCAGATCGGGTGTGACCTCGACGCCGGTGACCGTGACAAACCCGAGGCGCGTGTCGGAGAGACGCTCCAGCTCGTCGGCCAGGACCTCCCGGACAACCTCGTTGACCCGGGCGGTGCGCTCGTAGCGGCGGCTGGCGTGGGTCATGTCACTCCTCCGGCTCCAGGTAGGCGGCCGTCGTATCGATCACCTCGACGTCGGGCGCCGACCGGACAAACCGCTCCAACGTGTCGAGCACCTCGGTGAGGTGATGTTTGCTCTCTGCCACCACCGCCACGGCGATGGCGGCCCGCTGCCACAGGTCCTGATGGTCGATCTCGGCCACCGAGACGTGGTAGCGGTGTCGCAGCGTGTCAACGATCGGTCGAACGGCGGCGCGCTTGGCCTTGAGGGACCGGCTGGCCGGCACATGCAGGTCGAAACGCAGAGCGGCCGCGTGCACTCCCCCATTTTCGCGGGCCCGCGGCCGGGTTACGAACCGATTCGACCGTCGGGGCTGTAAGTGTGGCGTTCCATACCAATAATCGGTGTTTTCAGTCGCTTTATTCGCGAGACAGCCGAATCGGACCGACGTTACGCTCCAACCCGGAGATGGTCCGGTGGGCGGAGTTCATCACGGCCGATGGACACCCGGCGGCTCCCTGGGGAGGTCCGATGGCGACTGGCGGGCAAGCGCATCGACCGCGATGGGTTCTGCCGGCAGTGGCACTGGGGGCGGCTCTGCTCCTGACGGCCGGCTCGGCCTGGGCTGCGCCTGGGGGCGGCACCGGCGGCTACAAGAGCGGCGGGGGCTCCTCCGGGACCAAGTCCGGCGGGTCGTACTCCGGCGGGTCGAGGACCACCTCCGGCGGGTCGTACTCCGGGGGGTCGAGGACGACCTCCGGCGGGTCGTACTCGGGCGGTTCGAGGACCACCTCCGGCGGCTCATACTCCGGCGGCTCGTCGGGCACCACCAGAACAACCTCCGGCGGCTACACCGGTGGGGGTTACTCCGGCGGGAGCACCAACACCACGCCCTACGACTACTCCGGCACTCCGAGCAGCAGCACGAGGACTGGAAACTCGGGGTTTCCCATTGGCGGCGTGATCTTCGGCCTCTTCCTGGTGGTGGTCGTGGGCTGGCTCGGCATCTACTTCTACAACCAGCAGAAAGCCAGAGCGGCGTTCGACTCCGGCGACGGAGACTGGAGTGACACCGGTGTGGTCCCCCGGGCCGCCGGCCCGCGCCGGTCGGTTCGCCTCAAGCGGGCCGAGCAGGTCGAGAAGGCCGCCGTCG
>JAICGL010000240.1 GCA_025923175.1 Acidimicrobiia bacterium | reverse complement strand
GGCCCGAGTATCTGCGGGCCTGGGGCGACGTGGCCTATCACGCCGAGGTAAACCTGTCCCGCCTCGGAGGCGTCAGCAGCGCGGCCATGGTGCGGGCCATCCTCAACAAGTCCTACGCCCAGCGGGTGTCGCTGGAACCGCTCTCCGGCGAGGACAGTCAGGCCATGATCCGCCAGCTGCTCGGCACGGCGACGATCCCGGCCGAGCTCGAGCGGCTGGTCGAGAGCCACGCCGACGGCAACCCGCTCTTCATCGAGGAGCTCATCCGGGACCTCGTCGAGTCGGGGGACCTTGTGCGGGACGGCGAGGGCTACGCCCTCACCCGGCAAGCCGACGAGATCAACCTCCCCACCACCGTCCAGGGGCTGTTCCTGGCCCGGGCCGACCGGCTCGAGCCCGAGCTCCGCAACCTGCTCCAGGTCGCCTCGGTGCTGGGCCGGGTCTTCAACTTCTCGCTCCTCGGCGCAGTGGCGGGGCTGCAGAGGGACAAACTCGAACGGGCTCTGCTCCAACTCGAAGACCTCGACTTCGTCTACCAGAGCGCCCTGGCGCCGGAGCGCCAGTACTCGTTCAAGCACGTCCTCGCCCAGGAAGCCATCTACCAGACGCTCGTGCGGCCCCGGCGCGAGGCCCACCACGCCGCCGCCGGGGAAGCCATCGAAGACCTCTACTCCGACCGGCTTGACGAGTGGATCGAGATCCTGGCCCACCACTACACCCGCAGCGGCGACGATGCCAAAGCCCTCGCCTCCCTGGAGCTCGCCCACAACAAGGCGAGCGGTGACTACGCCCTCGCCGAGGCCAAAGGCTTCTTCGAGGAGGCCATGCGGATCCTCGACCGGGCACCGGATACACCCGAACACCGGACCCAGCGGGTCCGGTTCCTGGCCAACGAGTTCTACGTGCACTTCTTGCTGTTCGAGATTCCCGCCTTCGTCGAGCTCGCCACCCCTCACCAGGAGCTCGCCGACAGCATCGACGACCTCGGCCTCCGCGGTCTCTTCTACGAGAAGCTCGGTCACAGCCAATGGATCCTCGGCCGTCTCGTCGAGAGCCTCGACACCACCCTACGAGCGGCGGAGATGTGCGAAGCCGTCGGCGACACCTCGGGCGCCGGGCAGGCCTACACCAACCTCGAATCGGTCCACGTCTGCCTGGGCAACTACGCCGAGGTCGACAGCTGGGCGCAGAAAGCGCTCCGGTTCGAGCGAGACTACGACCTGTTCCACTACAGCTTGGCCCGCAACATGCTGGCCTGGGCTCACGTCCACCGGGGCGCATGGTCCAACGCCGTCCAGCAATCCGAGGAAGCCCTGCGCGCCGGCCAGGAGCACGACGATCCCGGGGTCATCAGCTTTTCCCACATGTTCCTGTGCATCGCCTACACCGGCGAGGGACGGTACGAGGACGCCCGGTCCAATGGCGAGCTCGCCGTCCAGAAGGCCCCGACGGTGGCGGAAACCGCCTGGTCGAAGTTGTTCCTCACGGGCCTGTGGTGCCGCACGGGCCAGGCCGAACGGGCCATTGAGACGCTCGTGGAGCTCGGTCCGCTCTTCGACGCCACCCAGATGGCCGTCGCCCAGATCTGGAACGCCTGTAACGTCGGCGAGGCCTACTGCCGAACCGGTCGCCTGAAAGAAGCCGCCGAAACGCTCGACGGAACGATCGAGCACGCCGAGCGGCTCGGGTACCGGTACTACCTCGGTTTCGCCCTGCGTCTCCGTGCCGAGGTCGTCCGGAAAGCCGATCCCACCGAGCCAGGGCGACTGCGGGCGTCGGAATACTTCGAGCGGGCCATGGGCGTGCTTGCCGAGATCGGAGCGGAGAACGAGCTTGCCCTTGCCCAGTGCGGCTACGCCAGGTTGTCTCGCGAGAGCGGAGATAGCGACAAGGCCCGCCGGTACTACCTCACTGCGCTGGAAACGCTCGAGCGGCTGGGATCGCTCGCCGAGCCACCAGTCATTCGCAAGGCGCTCGCCCAGCTGAACGAGCCAGCACGTAACCGCCCCGTCGAGGCGTAGCCGATCGGCGCGCCGTTAGACTCCCCGCCCGGAGGGATGCGAGAGCGGCCGAATCGGACGGTCTCGAAAACCGTTGAGCCTCCGGGTTCCGTGGGTTCAAATCCCACTCCCTCCGCTCTCTACGGGAGCAGGTCGAAGGCCCCTCCGGGGGCCTCTCGGCCATTCGAGACTCCGGAGTCTGCGCTTGGAGCCGGACCGCCGCCGACTCCTCTTCTAAACAAGTTCTAAACAAGCCACCCGCCTTCGTCGCAAATGAAAACGAGGGACCCTTTATCGGGTCCCTCGTTCTATTTGGTAAATCCTGGTGCAATTATCAGCCGCCGCCACCGGGAAGCGGGATCGGGGTCGAGGGGGGGTTCTCAAGGGACGGCGGGTTCGGAACTGGTCCCGGAGGGGCCGGGGAGTCGCCGTTGTCATCGCCTTCGGCGTAGGCGGCTCCGAACATCGAACCGAGCGCCATCATCGAAATGGCAGAACCCACCACAACCTTGCGGCCAAAGCTCTTCCACGTAGTCACTGGCATCTCCTCTGGGGTGCAATGGGGTGAGTCATTTAGGAGGGTTTATGCCAATATGACCAGGGGTTTAACCGCCACGATGTGGGGCTATAGAGACAGACCGCCCGGCGGCTGGAATCGGTCTGGGTTCCCGACTGGGAGCAGGACGCTAACGAGACCGAGCCGGTCCGGAAGGCCAGTTAGCCACTGCTTCACGGCCCAAGGTGGCGAAGATCTCCCGCGTCGCGGTGCTGCGGTTGAGCGTGTAGAAGTGCAGGCCCGGCGCGCCGGCTTCGAGCAGATCCCGGCAGAGCTGGGACGCCACCTCCACCCCGATCCGCCGGACTTCGGCCGGGTTTTCGGCCACCGCCTCGAGGCGGGTGGCCAGATCGGCCGGGAACTCGGCGCCTGATAGGGCGGCGAAGCGGGTGACCTGCGACAGGTTGGTCACGGGCATGATCCCTGGGATCACCGGCCGGTCGCAGCCGAGGGCCGCCAAATCGTCCACGAGCCGCAGGTAGTCCTCGAGCCGGAAGAAGAACTGGGTTACGGCGAAGTCGGCCACCGCCAGCTTGGCCGCCAGGTGCTTGCGGTCGGAGGCCAGGTCGGGCGAGGCGGGATGCCCCTCCGGGTGCGCGGCCACGCCGATCGAGAACGATCCGATCTCCCGGGCCAGCTGCACGAGCTCAGCGGCGTGGGCGAGGTCACCGGGCGGCAGGTGGAGCTCGGCGGGCGGGTCACCCCGAAGCGCCAGGATGTTCGCCACCCCCTCGTCCCGGTAGCGGGCCAGGATGCTCCGGAGCTCGTCCTTGGTGTGGCCGGCGCAGCACAGGTGCGCCATCGGGGTCATCTGGGTCGACCGCAGGATGCCGACGACGAGGTCGTGCGTGCGCTCCCGCGTCGTCCCGCCGGCGCCATAGGTGATCGACACGAACGACGGGCGCAGCGGAGCGAGCTCCACCAAGGTCTGCTGCAGCTGGGCTTCAGCCTCTTCTGTCTTCGGGGGGAAGAACTCGAAGGAGAAGCAGCGGCCAGCGTCGAGCAGATCGAGAATGCGGGTCACGGCCGGTCAGCGTAGGCGCCCGGCCGTGACCCTCGAGATTTAGGCCGTCGTGATCCTGACTTCCGCGACCTCCGACTGGGCCCCGCTCGGGTCGGTCACGTGGTACTTGATCGTGTAGGTCCCGGGGCCTGGTGCGCCGCTGAACGTCAGGATCCCGGTGGCGGGGTCGATGCTGGCGGTCACGCCGGGTTCGACCGCACCGTCATACCAGAACTGGAGCACATCACTGTCGACGTCTGTGGCAACGAGTTGGTGCTGGCCGCCGACCGGCAAGGAGATGTCGGCGCCCTGGGCGGCCGGGACGCTGTTCTGGTACCTGAACGTCACCGTCCCCGTTGAGGACTCGACCTCGTCGGCAATCCTGTACCTGACCTCGACTTGCCCCACGTTGCCCCTCGTGGCGATGAACGAGAGCACGCTGCCCTGGCGGTAGAAGGTGCCGCCGTCGATTGTCTTGATCCCGTTGCCGGTCTCGTCGACCATCGTGAGCTGGCCGCTGGCGCCCAGGCTTGCCCCGGAGGCGAGGACGTCCACGTTGCAGGCGCTGGCGCTGCAGTCGACCGGACCGATGTCGATGGCCTTAGGCGCCGCGCCCTCCACCGTGATCCTCACCGCGGCCTCGGCGTTGTCGCCGTCGAGGTCGACGATGCGGTAGCGGATGACGTCGGACCCCTTCTTGGTCGGCGTGTAGACGATCGCCCGGCCGTCGGCCGACTTCGTGGCCGTGCCCTTGGTGGGCAGCGGCGGCAGGATCGACAGGTCGAGGAGCCCGTCGCCCAGACCGCCGTCATTGCCGAGGACGTCGATGGTGACGGTCTGGCCGATCACGACGGTCTTGGCGTCCTCGATGGCCTTGGGCAGGTCGTCGAGCGGCCGGATGGTGACCGAGACGAGCCCGATGGCGGTGAGCCCGTTGGAGTCGATCACGGTGTAGCTGAACGTGTCGCTGCCGCTGTAGTTGAACGTCGGCTTGTAGCTGATCTGCCCATCCACCACGGTGGCGGTGCCGTGGAGGGGCGGCGCCACACTAAGCAGCGACAGGACACCGCCGTCGGGGTCGCGGTCGTTGGCTAGGACGTCGATGACCACGGTCCCGTCCTCGTCGATGGTGACGGCGTCGTTACTGGCCAGCGGCGGCTCGCCGTTGTTGATCGGGACCATGGCGATGATGCCGTGCGCCAGCTTCTGGCCCTCGGCGCCGCCGTAGAACTTGGCGTCGCCGTAGGCGTAGACGGCCCCGTTGGAGGCGGTGATGTAGTAGCCCTTGCCGGTGGCCGAGGGCGCGATGTCGACGATGCGCTTCTCGGTGCCGCCCTCGACGGCCGAGCCGTAGAAGGCGGCGTCACCGAAGGAGAAGATCCCGCCGTCGCCGGCGACCAGCCAGTAGCCCTTTCCGGAGGGCGTGGCGGCCATCTGCTGGATGCGCTTGGCCAGCTTGATCGCGCCCGTCGAGCCGTAGAAGGCGGCGTCACCGAAGGAGAAGATGCCGCCGTCGGAGGCGGCCATCCAGTAGCCCCGGCCAGAGGGGGTCGGGGCGATGTCGACGATCGGCTTGTTCAGCTTGATGGACCCGGTCGAGCCGAAGAAGCCGGCGTCGCCGAACGAGAAGATCCCGCCGTCGGAGGCAACCATCCAGTAGCCCTTGCCGGTGCGGGTGGCGGCGATGCCGACGATGGGCTGGTTGAGGGGCTTGCCGCCCATCGACCCGTAGAAGCCCGCCGTGCCGTAGGAGAAGATGCCGCCGTCGGAGGCGACCATCCAGTAGCCCTTGCCGTCGGGTGTGGCGGTCATGCCCACGATGGGCTGGTTGAGCTTCATGGCGCCGGTCGAGCCCAGGAACTTGGCCTGGCCGTAGGAGAAGATGCCGCCGTCGGTGCCGACGAGCCAGTAGCCCGACGTCGAGATGGCCGCCTTGGCCGGCGGAGGGGTGGCGACGCCGGTCAGGCCGGCCAGGAGGGCGACCGACAGGGCCAGCCCCACACGCCGCCCACGACGGGCGGTCCCACACAAGAACCTGCGCATTTGGCCCTTCCTCCGGCACCAGGGGTTGCTTACCGGAAGCGCGCGGGGGGCGCGAGTTCCGGCTCCCTCTGGGAACGAACGACGACACCCGGCGTGACGCCCGGCTCCCGGCGGGAGGACCCTATGTTACCAAAGTGACAGATGTGGCTATTGTGCGGACGGTCCGCCGCCCTTGTCGCTCTCCTGCCGGGCCTTGCGCCGGTTCAGCCACTGCAGGACGACGAAGACCAGCACGGGTACGAGTACGAAGAGCAACTCGTCCCATCCGCCCTGGTGGGCGAGGACGACGGTGGCGGCGGCAGCCATGGGAGTCAGAGGCTAGGCGCGTGCCACACTGAAACTCATGCCGCCCGAGAAGCTGCACTGGAAACACCTCTACGACGAGGTCGTGACCAGCGGGCTGTGCACGGGATGCGCGGGCTGTGTCATCGCCTGCCCCCACGACGTACTCGGCTACAAGGACACCGAGGACGTCTACAAGCCGTTCCACCTCGAGGAGGAGGACGGTCCCGGCGGTTGCGGGCACGGCGATCGGGGCTGCACGTCCTGCACCCGGGCCTGCCCGCGCTTCAGGGCCTGGGAGCCGGAGATCGACCAGTTCATGTTCGGCCGGGCGCGCTCGGCCGTCGAGGTCGAGGGCATCACCAAGGACGTCATCCTCACGCGGGCGTCCGACGACATGGTCCACGAGCTGGGCCAGGACGGCGGGCTGGTCTCGGCCATCCTCATCTGGGCGCTCGAGCACGGCTACATCGACTCCGCGCTCGTCTCCTACCTGGAGGGCGATGGGTCGAGCTGGAAGGCGATCCCCGGTGTGGCCCGGACGAAGGAGCAGATCCTCGAGGCCGCCGGCAGCCGCTACACGTACTGCGCCAACACCATGGCCTACGCCGAGGCCATCGAGGG
>JAICGL010000239.1 GCA_025923175.1 Acidimicrobiia bacterium | reverse complement strand
TTCGTGGACCGCGTCTTCTCGGCGAGCCTCATGAAGCCAGGACCTCCTTCAGGGCGGCCAGGAAGGCGTCGTTCTCCTCCGGCCGGCCGATCGTGACCCGCAGGCAGTCGTCGAGCCGGGGCCAGCGGGCGAAGTTGCGGACGAGGACGCCGGCCTCGAGCAACCCCTCCCAGGTGGTCTGCCCGCCGGCAGTGCGGAAGAGGATGAAGTTGGCGCCGGAGGGGAACGCCTCGACGCCGTCGAGAGCGGCGAGGGCAGCCCCCACCCGGTCGCGCTCGGTCATGATCGACGTGACCCGGACGTCCATGTCGCCGGTGAAGCGCAGCGCCACCGTGCCGGCCAGCTGCGTCGGCACCGACAGGTGGTAGGGCAGCACGACCATCTCGAGCTCTTCGACGATCGATTCGGGCGCGACGCAGAAGCCCAGCCGGAAAGCGGCCATCGACCACACCTTGGAGTAGGTGCGGGCCACGACGAGCGGCACGCCGTCGGCAACCATGTCGATGGCGCTCCAGGGCGAGAACTCGGCGTAGGCCTCGTCGACGATCAGGAGGCCGGGCTTGGCCCGGGCGGCGATCCGCTCGACGATCGCCTCGACGGTCTCCCGGGGCTCCACCATGCCCGTCGGATTGTTCGGCGTGGTGAGGAAGACGACGTCAGGTTCCTGGTCCTCGACCATGCGGACGGCGGAGTCGGGATCGAGCGTGAAGTCGGGGCGCCGCTCGCCGGTGACCACGCCCGTCCCCGTGATGCGGGCGATGTGGGCGTGGAGGACGTACGAGGGCTCGAACACGAGGGCTGTGCGACCCGGGCCGCCATAGGTGAGGAGGAGCGTCTGGAGCACCTCGTTGGAGCCGTTGGCGCAGAAGACCCGCTGAGCGGGGACTCCGAGGAACTCGCCGAGCGCAGAGCGGAGCTGGCGGGCGGCCCGGTCGGGATAGCGGTGCGCATCGGCCCGGCTGACCTCGGCCGTCCACGCCTCGAAGAACTCCGGCGGCGGCGGATACGGGCTCTCGTTGGTGTTGAGGCGCACCGCGACGTCGACCTGCGGCGAGTGGTACCCCTCCAGGTCGCTCAGGTCCTCGCGCCGCTTCGGCCCAGTCACTGCCCCGAAGTCATTTCCGGGCCCCGCGCAGGCGGACGGACTTCGCATGCGCCTCGAGCCCTTCGGTGTCGGCGAAGGCGGCCACGTAGGGCGTCACCCGGCCGAGGGCGCTCTCGTCGAGAGCCACGACGTGGAGATGCTTGCAGAAGTTGGCCACCCGCAGGGCCGAGGAGAAGCGGGCGGTGCGGGCCGTCGGCAGCACGTGGTTCACCCCGGCCACGTAGTCGCCGACGGCGGCGGGGGCGAACTGGCCGCAGAACACTGCGCCGGCGTGCCGGACGAGGGGCACCAGGGCCTCCGGGTCGGCGTTCATGAGCTCGAGGTGCTCCGGAGCGACGATGTTGGCGACCTCCATGGCCTGCTCCGGCCCGTCGACGAGCACGATCGACCCGCCGCTGCGCAGGGTCGCCTCGGTGTCGGCCCGGCGGGACGACTCGGCCAGCAGCCGGTCGATCGCCTCGGCCACGTCGGCGGCCAGGCTCTCCGACCAGGTGACGAGGAGGGCGGCGCCGCCCGGGCCGTGCTCGGCCTGGGCCATGAGGTCGATGGCGACGTAGTCGGCCGGGGCTGACTCGTCGGCCACCACGACCAGTTCCGACGGGCCGGCGGTGGCTTCGATGCCGACCACGCCGGCCACCTCCCGCTTGGCCAGGGTGACATAGACGTTGCCGGGGCCGACGATGACGTCGACCGGCCGGATGGTCTCGGTGCCGTAGGCCATGGCGGCGATGGCCTGGGCGCCGCCGACCCGGTAGACCTCCTCGAGGCCGAGGAGGGCAGCGGCGGCCAGGGTGGCCTGGGGGACAGTGCCGTCGGGCCCGGGCGGCACGCACAGGGCGATCTCTGGGACGCCCGCAACCTGGGCCGGGATGGCGGTCATCAGCACCGTCGACGGGTACACGGCCCGCCCGCCCGGCACGTAGCAGCCGGCCCGGTCGACCGGCCGGACCAGGTTGCGGATGACGATGCCCTCCCGCTCGTGGCGGGTCTCCTCCTCCACCTGGGTGCGGTGGTAGGCCATGATCTGCTCGCGGGAGAACTCCAGCGCCTCCCGGAACCCCGGTGGCAGCTCCGCCAGGGCGTAGGAGAGGTCGCCGCGGGGGACGCGCAGATCCTCCAGCTGGACGCCGTCGAAGCGGGCGGTGAGGTCGCGCAGGGCCTCGTCGCCGCGCTTGCGAACGTCGGCGATGATCTCCCTGACGGCGTCGAGAGGCCCCTCCCCGCCGTCGGCGTCGGGGCGCGCCAGAGCCGAGACGAGCTCGTCGCCGGTGCGGCCGCGCAGGTCGAGACGGGTAAGCATCGGAAAGGCCAGCGTACCGGTGATGTCTGCGGGTCCGCCGCTCGATAAGCGTCCCCGAGCGGCTCACGCCGCCGGTTGTCGGGGGGACACTCCCCGGCCCCGGGGCCTACCCTGAGCCGCTATGAGCGCTTCGTCCCATCAGGCCGAGCTGTCGAGCGTACGGTCACAACTGGAAGAGCTGCGGGCCCGGGTCGAGAAGATCGCCCTGACGTACCAGGGCACCCCCGACAGCGCCGTGGCCGCCGAACTGTTCGAGGCCGACCGGGCCTTGACGACGGCCGGCCGGACGATCGACCGGGCCCTGACCGCCCTCTCGGATCTGGCCAGGTCGCAATAGCGCACGCGGTAACGCCCGGTCGCAGGGGCTGACCGGGCGCTACCTGAAGAGGAGCTTGAGCAGAGGGCGGCGCCGGCGATGCGGCGCCGCCCTCCGTGCCTCTCGGGGCGGCGGATCCCCGAGGTGGGCTTCTACGGGGCGAGCCGCTGGGCAAGCCCCGTACCTGGAAGAACGCCTGCCACCCCGGCTTCGTTCCCGCTAGGAAAGGATCGTTTCCAAACCGTCATCAACCGCCGACGACGGCTTGAGGCCCCCCTGGCGCTGCTCCAGACGCTCATTGCGCCGCTCGAGGCGGTCCTGGCGCTTTTCGAGGCGCTGCTGGCGCTTTTCGGCCCGGGCGTCTTTGGAGATCACCCTCTCGGCGGTGTCACCGGACGAGACCACGACGGCTCCCATACCGGCCTTGAGCTGGTCCTTCGGCGTCCCGTTGAAAGCGGTCTGGTCGGTGACGTTCTTCGAGACCGAGACACCGTCGGGTCGCTCGATCGTGATCGAGGTGCCGGAGATGGCCGTGATCTTGCCCCGGTCGAACGTGACCGTCCGGGTGGCTCCGTCTTCGCCCCGGATGAGCAGGTCGCCATGGATCGCGCCCTTCAGAACCCCGGGCCCGCCGGGCCGCTGGCCGGCCTTGGCTGCGGCGGGCGGGTTCGGGCCGACCGTCGGGTCCGCCGGCTGGCCCTCGGCGTAGGCGATTCCGGCGGTGGCGAGGCCGGCGGCGACGATGACTGCGGCGGCGATGCGGCGGCGCATGGCTCCTCGTTCCTTGGCGGCTCACGCCGCCGTTGTCGGGGGGACACCCCCCGTCCCCCGGGGAGTCCGTGTTCCTTCACTCGGATCATCGGCCCCGCTCATGAAGGCTCCGCCAGCCAAATGTGATGGGTTTGTGAAGCGCCATAATGCGCACCATGTCCGACCAGCCGATCCAGTTCAGCCCCGGCGGCCTGCCCGAGACAGTGCTGCATCCAGCGCCGGCCGAGGCCCGGGAGGCCCTGGAGGCGGCGCTCGCGCTCGAGGGCGACGCCCGGAGGGACGCCATCTCCGCCGTCGTCGCCTCGTTCCCCCGGTTCCTCGACGGGTGGGCCCGCCTCGGCGAGTACGCCCGCGACGACGTCGAGGCCTACGCCGCCTTCCGGGTCGGCTACCACCGCGGGCTCGACGCCCTGAGGGCGGCGGGTTGGCGGGGCTCCGGCTACGTCCGCTCCGCCCATCCCGAGAACCTCGGGTTCCTCCGGGCCCTCGACGGCCTGCGCCGTCAGGCCGGCCGCATCGGCGAAGCCGACGAGGAGGCGCGCTGCGCCGAGTTCCTCCACCAGCTCGACCCGAACTGGCCGGCTACAGGAGGGCACTGAAAAAACCGCCGCCTCCCTGACCGCCGCGAATATTTTTTCAGTGTCCTCCTAAGCGACGTCGTTCCCGTCGAAATCGTCGTCCTCGTCGTCCTCGGACGGCGTCGTCCCCAGGGCGGCATCGACGGCCGCGACCTGGGCCGGGAACGACTCCTCGAAGTACTCCCGCCAGCCCCGGAGCCAGTCCGCCCGGGCCTTGTCCGTGTCCCGGTAGAACATCATCGGCCGGCCGCCGGCGATGGACTGAAAGTCACCCTGCTTCACGAAGAAGTCGGTCTCGCTGGTGGGGGTGACCTTCCCAGACCCCGGAAGGCGGGTGGGCTTGGCTGACCTGGGCATGCCGCGACGATATCTCTCCTACGGTGGGTAGAGGAGCCCACCAGACCGCCAACGAGGAGGCGATGATGGCTATCGGATTCGGCGTGTTTGCCCCTCAGGGGTGGAAGCGGGAACTGCGGGACATCGCCGATCCGCAGGCCGCCTGGGCGAAGACCAAGGAGGTCACGCTGGCCGCCGAGGCGGCCGGATACGACTCCATCTGGGTCTACGACCACTTCCACAATGTCCCGAAGCCGTCGAACGAGACGGTGTTCGAGTGCTGGACGACGATGGCGGCCCTGGCCGAGGCCACCAGCCGGATCCGGCTGGGCCAGATGGTCGGCTGCGCCCTCTATCGCCCCCCGGCCCTGCTGGCCAAGATGACCTCGAACATCGACGTGATCTCGGGCGGGCGGCTCGAGTTCGGCATCGGCGCCGGCTGGTACCGCAACGAGTTCGCCGGATACGGCTACGACTTCGGCGAGCCCAGGGAGCGGATCGGCCGGATGCGCGAGACGGTCGAGATCGTGACGTCGATGTGGACGGAGCCCGCCACCACCTACGAGGGGAAGTACTTCCAGCTGTCGCGGGCGCAGTGCGACCCGAAGCCCGTGCAGTCGCCCCGGCCGCCGGTGTGGATCGGCGGTGGCGGCGAGCAGCTCACCCTCCGGGTCGTGGCCCGCCTGGCCGACTGGGCCAACTTCGGCGGCAAGCCCGAGGAATGGGCGGCCAAGCGCGAGGTCCTGAAGGGCCACTGCAAGGCGGTCGGCCGCGACGAGGAGGAGATCGGCAAGTCATGGAGCCCCGACCTGCTCATCCGGGAGAGCGAGGCCGAGATCCGCGACGTGGTCGCCGCCGGCCGGGCCGGGTCGATCTGGGGTGAGGAGTTCGACTCCTGGGCCGCGGGCAACCTGGTCGGCACGGTCGACCAGGTCACCGAGAAGATCGGCCGCTACGTCGAGCTCGGCTGCACGTACTTCATCCCCTGGTGCAACGACTATCCCGACCTGACCAGCTTCACCCTCCTGGCTGAGCGGGTGATGCCCCAGTTCCGGGGAGGGCACTGAAAAAAACCGCCGCGTGCCGGGCCACGGAAGACATTTTTTTCAGTGTCCTCCTAAGTCGGGGGCGGCCCGTCCTCCGGGGGTGGAGCGGTGGGTTGCTGCTCGGGTGGCGGAGGCGGAACCGGCGGCGGATCAGGCGGGAGCGGCGTGGCCGGGCGCTTCCCGCCGATCAGGTAGACGGGCGTGCGATTCGGGACGTTGTTGAACATCCACCGCGACACGTGCATCGGGATCCGCACGCAGCCGTGCGAAGCCGGGTAGCCGGGAACCGACGGCGAGCCGTGAATGGCGAAGCCGCCGTAGAAGTAGAGCGGGTCGTAGAGCAGGCCGAGGTAGCTCTTCCGCTTGCCCTTGATGCGCCGTTCGATACGGAACGAGCCGCTCGGGGTCACCGCCACGCCGCAGATGCCGTCCTCGCAGTACCGCTTGCCGTTCCCGGTCGACACCGGGATGATCCGCTGCAGGACCCCGTCTCTGTAGAAGAACAGCACCTGCCGCTTGAAGTCGACCTCGATGCGGGTCGGGCCGCCGTCGGCGAGCAGTGGAGCGGGATCGGCAGCGGCGGCGACAGCGGCGAGGACGTCGACGGTGGCCCGGCCGTTGCGGGGCATCCCGGCGACCTTCTGGAAGGCCAACACCGCCGAGGTCAACCCTCCGCCATAGCGCCCGTCGACCGGACCCGGGTCGTAGTGAAGGGCGACAAGGCGCTGCTGGAGGGCCCGCACCGGCTCGCCCTGCATACCCGGCAGGAGCCGCCCGTCGGCCGGCACCGTGGTGGTGGTCGTCGGCGGGGCCGTAGTGGTGGTCGCAGTCGTCGAGCTCGTCGTGGTGGTCGGGTCGTCGACCGGCACCGTCTCCGGAGAGGCGGTCGCCGGAACCGTCGCCACCGACCCCTCCGACGCCGAGCGCGTTGCGGCGTCACCGGTCACCCCGTCGGTGCAGCCGGACAGCACCAGCAGCGCGACGAGGCCGGCGGCCGAAGTGGTTCGGCCGAACGGCGCAGCCGACTTCAGCTGCGGGCCTCCCGTATGGCGGCCCA
>JAICGL010000238.1 GCA_025923175.1 Acidimicrobiia bacterium | reverse complement strand
GGGAGAGGGCGGGATCTTCCCGCACTCCCCCCACGACGGCGCCGCGGGCCTTCAGCGTCGGCGTGGGCCGGAACACCTCGGCGAGGGCCAGCCGGCCTCCGGCGGCGGCCGCCGCCCGCAGGACCGGGATCGAAACCGTGCCCGGCGGCGGGTGGGCCTGGGACCCGTCGATCAGGACCATCCTGCTGTTGGAGGACGGCCAGGAGTCGAGCCCGACGGATCCACCTCCGAGCGTGTCGAACGTGATCAGCCCGGCCTCGTTCAACGCCACCAGCGTGTCGACGCCTGACAGGGCCGGTGTCGAGGCCGACTCGACTCGGGCGCCGGTCGCCAGCCGGTGGCCGAGCGCCTCCAGCGCAACCTGGCGGAGATCCTCGACGGCGAGGCCGGTATCACCGATCGCCTCGACGAGCTTCGCCCGGGCGCCGGGGTCGGTGCCGCCCAGGCCGTCCTCGATCCACAGCACGCCCGGTACCAGCGCTCCGGCCGCCTTCAGGAGATCAGTGGCGGCCCTGACGTCCTCGGTCGGTACGCCCCGCACGGCGACCACGGTCACCGGCACCTGGTTGAGCCGCCGGCCGGTGACCTGCGGCTGCGACTGGGCGATGAACGTCTCCAGACCTTTGATCTGATCGCGCAGCGCCCGGTTCTCGGCCCGCTCGGCGTCGGCCCGCTGCCGCACCGAGTCGATCTGGGAGCTGAGCCGGTCGACGATGGCCCGGTCGATGACCGTGGAGCCGATGACCACCCCCAGGGCCAGGGCCAGGAAGACCCCGACCAGCGACACCACATGGAAGCGGAAATTGATCACCCGAAGACCCAGTCCGCGATGCGGAGCCAGACGTCCCGGATCACCACCCACACGCCGTTCAGGAAGACGTGAAGGGGCTCCGAGACGATCGTGACCACGAGCATGGCGAGGAAGGCGGCGCCGATGAGCATGGCCAGGTCGCGGCGGCGGAGACGGGTTTCGTAGAGGCGGTTGACGCCCTTGGCGTCGACGAGGAGCGGCCCGAGGCGCAGCCGGGTGAGGAAGGTCGACGCCATGCCGGCCCGGCCTTTGTCGAGGAACTCGACCATGCTGGCGTGGGTACCGACGGCCACGATCAGCTCGGCTCCTGCCTCGGCGGCGAGGAGCATGGCGACGTCTTCGCTCGTGCCCTCTGCAATGAACTCGACGTAGGACACGCCGAAGCCGAGGAGCTGCTCCCTCCCGGGCGCCCGCCCGTCGGGGTGCACGTGGTGGACCAGGTCTGCTCCGCAGGCCAGCGCCTCTTCCGACACCGAGTCGAAGTCGCCGATGATGACGTCGGGCCGCAGGCCGACCTCGAGGAGGGCGTCGGCGCCACCGTCCACCGCCACGAGGACGGGCTGGAACTCGCGAATGTAGGGCCGCAGCGCTTTGAGGTCGCTGCGGTAGTCGTGGCCCCGCACCACGACCAGGGCGTGGCGGCCGCGGAAGTCGCAGTCGAGCGGCGGCAGAACGAGTGGCTCGAAGGTGAGCCGGGCCTCCCGGCGGATCCATTCGAGTGTGTTGATCGCGAACGCCTCGAGCTCGACACCCATGTCGGCCCGGGCCAGGATCACCCGGCGGGCGAGGTCGTCAGCGTCCTGACGCTGGCCGGCGGCGAGGAACTCGTCGTCCAGCCACAGGTCGCCACCGACGATGCGCAGTTCCTCACCTTCGACGAACTGATCGAGCACCTCGGAGCCGACGTCGTCGATCAGCGGGATACCCGCTTCGGCGATCAGGAGCGGGCCCATGTGGGGGTAGCGGCCGGTGAACGACGTCGAAGCGTTGACGACCGCCGACGGAGCGCACCGGATCAGGTTCTCTGCCGCCACGCGGTCGATGTCGGCGTGGTCGATGACGGCGATGTCTCCGGGCCGGAGCCGCTTGACCAATTCCTTGGTCCGGCGGTCGGCGCGGGCGGGGCCCGTCACGATCTCGCCAGGATTGATCTCGAACTCTTCGGAGTACTGCTCGATCGCCATCTGAACTGCTCCTACCGGTCCGCCAGGCCGAACTTCGCCTTGAGAACCTGATGGAAGTCGCGGGGGTGGAGGGTCATGATCCGGGCGGGCCGGGGTCCCTGGGTACACGCCACGCTATCGCCCGGAGACAGCCGACCCACCTCTCGGCCGTCGAGCACCAGGCCGACCGGCAGCTGGCTGGTCACTTCGAACTCGAGCTCCTCTTCGGGCCCCAGCACCAGCGAACGGTGAAACAGCATGTGAGGTGACACGGGAGTGAGGATCAGGCAGCGGTGACTGGGCGAGACGATGGGGCCCTGGGCAGAGAAGTTGTAGGCCGTCGAACCCGTCGGGGTGGCCACGATGACCCCGTCGGCGGCGTACGTCGTGAAGAACTTCCCATTTATTGACACAGCCAACCGCACAAGATGGCCGCTCGAGCACTTCTCGAGGACGGCTTCGTTCAGCGCCAGCCACTTCCCCGCTCCTCCGCCGTCGGAATCAACCACCACGGAGAGCACCATCCGCTCCGAGATCTGGCACCCGCCGGCGAGGGCGCGCTGGAGGGCTTCCTCCAACTCTGGGGGTTCGATCTCGGTGAGAAACCCGAGCTGACCGAGGTTGACGCCGAGGACGGGGACACCCTCCGACGCGACCAGGTCGACTGTCCGCAGCATGGTGCCGTCCCCACCGAGCGAGACGACGAAGTCCAGACCGGCGGGGAACGTCGCGAGGTCGTGGGCGAGTTCGGGGAGCCCGACGGCAGCGGCGTCGGGCCCCGGGACCCTTACTTCGACCCCCTTGTCGAGCAGGAAGCGGGCGGCCCGCTCGGCGTAGGCCGCCGCCCGCTGGGGGTGGGGAACGATGCCGACGGCGGTCACCGGTGACCCTCCTCGACAGCCACTGCCAGCACTTCAGGATCGACAGGTGTCGCGTCGGTGTGGCGGATCTTGAAGTGACCGAGGAACTCGAGATTGCCCGACGCTCCCCGCAGCGGCGACGGCATCACCGCGACCGCCGTCATCCCCGCCGAGGAAGCGAGCGCGGCGGTCACGTCCTCCAGCACCGCCCGGTGGACGGCCGGGTCCGTGACGAGCCCGCCCCGGCGGACCTGAGCCCGGCCCGCCTCGAACTGCGGCTTGATGAGCAGGACGGCGTCGGAGCCGTCGCAGGCGACGCCCGCCAGGGCCGGGGTCACCAGCCGGAGCGAGATGAACGACAGGTCAGCGACGACAAGGTCGACCGGTTCACCGACGTCGGCCGGGGTGAGGTACCGGGCGTTGCAGCGCTCCATAACTGTGACCCGGGGATCGTTGCGCAGCGACCAGGCCAGCTGTCCCGTCCCCACGTCGACCGCCAGCACCGAGGCTGCGCCGCGCTGGAGGAGGCAGTCGGTGAACCCGCCGGTCGAAGCGCCGGCGTCGAGGGCGCGCCGTCCCGTGACGTCGACGGCGAACCGCTCGAGGGCCGCATCGAGCTTCTCGCCTCCTCGCGACACGTAACGAGTCGGGGGTGCCTCGAGGTGGACGGGCTCGTCCGGCGACACGAGACGACCGGGCCGGTCGGCCCTCGCTCCGGAGACGAGGACGAGCCCGGCTTCGATGGCTTCCTGCGCCCGGGCCCGGGAGTCCGTCAGCCCCCGCCGCACGAGCTCGAGGTCAAGCCGGCGGCGCATGGCGCTGGATACCACGCTCTTGGGGCCCGATGTGTGCTCCTCTGCTCGCAGCACGGCCGAGATTACCAGCGTGGCCTAGTCTGCTCCGGCATGGTGATCCCGATCCGGGACGACAACCCGACCACGAAAAGGCCCGTCCTCACGATCGCCATCATCGTCGGCTGCATCTACATCTTCGCCTTCGTGCAGCCCCGCCAGTCGGCCAACGAGGAGATCCAGTTCCTCTACGAGCACGCGGCCGTGCCATGCGAGGTGACCCACGCCGAGCCGATCTCCAACGACCTGGCCCAGGAGTGCGAGGGTGAAAGGATCGTCAGCGGGCGCGGGCAGCTGGACGACTCCGTCGAGCCGTTCCCCGACAAGAACGTCTTCCTGGCCGTCGTTGTGTCGATGTTCCTCCACGGCTCATGGCTCCACTTGCTGGGGAACATGCTGTTTCTGTGGGTTTTCGGCAACAACATCGAGGAGCGGCTGGGCCCGGTCGGCTACGCCTTCTTCTACCTGGTGGCCGGAGTCGCGGCCGCTCTCGCCCACATCGCCACGCAACCCAGCTCGATCGTGCCGGTGGTCGGGGCGTCAGGCGCCATCGCCGGGGTCATGGGTGCCTACCTGGTGATCTATCCGAAGGCCCGGATCCTGACGATCATCCCGCTGTTCATCTTCTTGCAGTTCATCTACCTGCCGGCGTTCGTCGTGCTGGGCGGCTGGCTGATCCTGCAGTTCTTCACCAATCCCAACACCGGCGTCGCCGTCGCCGCCCACATCGGCGGCTTCATCTTCGGGGCGGTGATCGGCCTGTTCCTCAGGGGCACGACGCCGGCACCCCCTCCCGGCCCCCCGCCGCTGCCGCCCGACTGGGGCTTCGGCGGCCGCAGGTACTGATCAGCGCAGGGCCTGGATCACCTCGTCGGCCAAAGCAGCGAGGCTCGGGCCGACAAACGCCGCGTTGTGTTCGGCGGGTTCGTCACCGTCGCCGGTGGCCTCCGACACGACCAGCGCGAACGGCCAGCCGAGGGCAACGGCGAGCGCTCCGTCGGTGGACGGGCGGTCACCGGCGATGACCCCGCGCTCGCCGAACCTGGCCTTGACCAGCGCAACGGTCGGCGCCTCCGGCTTGCCGGCCACCTCGGGCCTGCGTCCGGCAGCGGTGGCGACCGCCGCGACGAGCGATCCGTTGCCGGGCAGGAGCCCGCCGGGCGCGGGGTAGGTGGCGTCGAGGTTCGTCGCCACGAAGCGGGCACCGGCCCGGATGGCGGACGACGCGCGGTCAAGGCGGTCGAAGTCGAACGTGCGGTGCCAGCCGACCACCACCGCCTCGGCCGGGCCGGAGTCGACGACCTCAAATCCCCGGGCTTCCAGAGCCTCCACCACCCCGGGCCCACTGCAGGCAAGGACCTTCGACCCGGGCGCCAGGTCGGCGGCCAGGAGGTCGGCGGTGGCCAGCGCGCTGGTGAGCACCTCGGAGGGGTCGGCCTCCACGCCGAACCGGGCCAGCTTCGCGACGTACTCGGCCACCGGCAGGCTGGAGTTGTTGGTCATGAAGCCGACCTCCAACCCGGCGGAACGGAACCCCGCCACGGCCTCGGCCGCGCCGGGCAACGGCTCGTTCCCGAGCCACAGCACACCGTCGAGGTCCAGTACGACCGCAGGCATCAGTGCCGCGGCACTAGGCGGAAGCCTGCCGCAGGGCGTCCTGGTACGCCTCTTCCTCAGGCCGCATGATCGTGGCAATTTTGAGGTGCCCCCGGGCGGCCGCCCGATCGCCCTTGCGGAGGAGACACATCCCGAGGCCGAAGTGGGCGTAGTCGTTCACCGGGTCGAGCTCGAGCACCTTCTCGAACTCCAACCGGGCGGCCTCGACCTGCTGGGAGCGGAAGTAGGCCCGGGCCAACGCTTCCCGGATCGAACCCTTCTCAGGCTCGAGCTCGCGGGCGCGCTCCAGGGCGACCACGGCGGCGTGCGCATTGCCGGAGTCGAGCAGCCGGCTTCCCTCCTGGAAGCGGGCATACGCCTCGCCGTCCGGCTCGCCCTCGGGAAAGCCGTCGTCGGGACCTGTGCTAAAACCCGCCATGGTGCCCGACCTCTTCCCCTTTCCCGGCCTCCGCTATCAACTTGGCGCGCTCCACGCGGACCTCAGCGCCGTCACCGCCCCGCCTTACGACGTCATCGACGAAGAAGGTTTGGCACGGCTGGAAGCTGCACACCCGCAGAACGCCGTCAGGCTCATTCTCCCACGCGATGTCGACTCCGGGGATCGGTACCGCCGGGCCCGGGAGACCTTCGATCAGTGGCAGGCCGACGGTGTGCTGGCCGCCGACGCGCCACACCTCTACGTCTACCGGATGGGCTTCACCGACGACGCCGGCCGCCCTCGCCGGATGACCGGCGTGGTTGGGGCGCTGACGCTGTCACCACCCGGCGAGGACGTCCTGCCCCACGAACGCACGATGGGGAAGGCCAAGAACGACCGCCTCGACCTGCTGCGATCGGTGCGGGCCAACCTCGACCCGATCTGGATGCTCTCGGCGGCGAGCGGGCTGTCGGAGCTGCTCGAACCGGTCTTGGCGGCTGGCGCCCCCGCGGCCTCCTGCGTCGACGAGGACGGCGTCGAGCACTGCCTGTTCCCCATCGAGGGCGACCTCGTCGACCGCATCCGGGAGCGGATCGGCAGCGCGCCGTTGATCATCGCCGACGGCCATCACCGCTACGAGACCGCCCTCGCCTACCGGGACGAACAGCAGGCCGCCGGTGTGGACGACCCGGGCGCGGCGCGGATCATGGCGCTGGTGGTTGAGCTGGCCGAGGATCAGCTGTTCGTCCAGCCGGTCCACCGGCTGGTCCACGGGGCGTCCGGCCACTTCATCGGCAAGCTC
>JAICGL010000237.1 GCA_025923175.1 Acidimicrobiia bacterium | reverse complement strand
CTTGAACTTGTCGAGGTTGTCGGGGCTGATCTTCGGAAAGGTCACACTGGCCTGAATCTGGTCCACGGGTTCGCTCCTTGCCTCGCAGGTGGCGGTGAGCATGCCATACCGATTCGCGAGCAGCCCGGGCGCCTTGCGGGTACGGTCGCGTCGTGGCTGCGAGCGGTCAGGTGGCGAGGAGCGAGCTCATTCGAGCGGCCCTCGACGACACCGGGCTCGACGCCATCGTCCTGCGGCGGCCGGAGAACTTCGCCTGGTACAGCGGGGGTGCGGACAGCCGGGTCGACCACGCCTCGCCGACCGGAGTGGCCGAGATTCTCGTCACCCGCACCAACGAATACGTGGTGACCAACAACATCGAGTCACCCCGCATGCGGGAGGAGCAGGTGCCGGGGTGGGAGGTCGCCGAGTACGAGTGGTACGCCGGGCCTGGCGAGCTCGTCGCCAAGCTGGCCGGCGGCGGTGCCATCGGCGCCGACGCGGCCGACCAGTCCGAGGTCGACGTCGCCGGGCTCGTCGCGCCGCTGCGCTACCGCCTCGACGACGATGCCATCGAGCGTTACCGGATGGTCGGGGCTGACACGATGGCCGCCGTCGAGGCCGCCTGCGCCGCGCTCAACCCGGCCATGACCGAAACCGAGGCGGCGGGGGCGGTCATCGCCGCCTGCCGCGCCGCCGGACTGTTCGCCTCAGCGCTGATGGTCGGCGGCGCGCAGCGGATCCCCCGCCACCGCCACCCGATCCCGGCCGGCGCGCCGCTCGGAGCGCGGGCGATGGTCGTGGTCTGCGCCGAACGCGGCGGGCTCTACGCCAACCTGACCCGCTTCTTGCACTTCGAACCGCCCGACGCCGAGTTGGCTGCCAAACTCGAGACCTGCCAAGGGATCCTGGCCCGCCTGCGCGACGCCACCCGCCCGGGCAGAACCCTCGGCGACGTGTTCGACGACTGCCGCACGTTCTACGCTGACGCCGGCTTCGCCGATGGCTGGCGTTCCCATCACCAGGGTGGCCTCACCGGCTACCGCTCCCGGGAGGCCATCGCCACGCCCGGCGCCGCCATCGAGATCGCCGAAGGCCAGGCCTTCGCCTGGAACCCGTCCCTCCCCGGCGCCAAAGCCGAAGAGACATTCGTCCTCACCGCCACCGGCGCAGAAGTGCTCTGCACCTAGGAGACTCAACGGTCTCCTACGCCCGGCTGCCTTCGAGGAGCAGGGCGGCAACCCGCTCGGGATCGAGGTCTCGGACGGGCTTCGCGCCGCCGACCCGAAGGTCAGCCCGCCGGGCGCCGTCGACTACGGCCGCGGGCACGTAGGGCCGCACCGCCACCGGCCACCAGCAGCGCGCCGACGACCCCGAGCGCGACGCCCGGCCCGAGGCCGTCCTTCTCATCGGTGCGGCGGGCGGCGGCCTGGGCTTCGGGAAGCACCGAGGTACCGGAGCCCGTCAGGACCGGCGCGTTGGGGTTGAGGGCCGGCGGCTCTTGGGGAACGACGGGCGCCCCGGCCGGGACGGTGGCGCTGGTGATCTGCTTCAGGCTGGTGGTGGAGCTGGTGGCCAGCACCCGGCTGGTCGTCGTGACCGGCAGGGTCGTGGTCGTCGCGGCCGCGGTCGTCGACGTCGTGGCTGCGGCGGTCACCGGCGTCAAACGGGTGGTGCTCGTGGCGGCGGACGGGTCGACCACGACGACCTCGCCCTGCATGCCCCGGCTCTGGTGCACGCGGCAGAAGTAGGCGTAGGTCCCCGGCACTCGGAACCGCCAGCGGAACTGGTCGCCTTCGTCCATCGTCCCCCGGGTGCTGGAGTCGAAGGTGCCGTCGCGGGCGGTGACGGTATGGCTGTCGTCGCCCGCCTCCCACACCACCGTGTCGCCCGCCTGGATCTGCAACCGGGCCGGGTTAAATTTCGTGCCGGCCATGTCGACCTGCTCGATCGCGGCGCCGGCTGGCCGGCTGGGGACGGCCCCGATCACACCGGTCACGGCTGTGACCAGCACCAACGCTCCTGTGACGCGCCAAATACACCCGCTCATCGGGACCGTTCTACCCGAGATGGGCCCGAATCTCACGGCACATCCCCCGCAAACCGACACGCAGCCCTTACCCTCGAAGGGAGATGCCGACGACGGCGTCGAATCAGTGTGGAAACGGCCCGCCCCCCATTTTGGGAGGACCATAAGTGACCACGACGGAACCCCGGCACCCTCGCCTTGGCGAACCTGGCCAGAAGGACGGAGGTGTTGGGACGACCGTCGTCCTGGACACCTGTGTCCTGCTCGCCGACCCCGATTCGCTCTACGCCTTCGGCGACGCCGACATCGTCATTCCACTGACGGTCATCGAAGAGCTCGACGGGCACAAGAGCCGCCTCGATGACGTCGGCCGGGCCGCCCGGCACGTCGTGCGGGATCTGGAGCGCCTCCGGGTCGACAGCGGCGGCGACTTCCGGGAGCCCGTCCCCCTCCCCACCGGTGGAACCGTGCGGGTCACGATCAACGGTCTCGTGGTCGACCAGCTGGCCGCCCACGGCCTCAACCCGGAGAAGGCCGACAATCGCATCCTGGCGACGGCGCTCGGTCTCACCCGCGACTGCGGCCCCGAGCACGTCAAGGTCGTCTCGGCCGACGCCGCCCTGCGGATCAAGGCATCGCAGCTGGGCCTGGTGGCCGAGGACTACCACCGCGCCAGCAAGGGCCGCGACGCCCTCGCCGTTCGGGGCTGGCACAGGGTCGAGACCAACCGGGAGCTGATCGACGAGCTCTATTCCCAGGGCGCCACCGAGATCCCCGCCGCCTTCGACGGCATGGTGACCAACGAGTACGTCGTCCTGTCGGCCGGGTCGTCGTCGGCCCTGGCCCGGGTGTTCGGCGACCGGCTCCACCTGGTCGAGCGCCGCCGGCAGGTGTGGGGACTCAACGCCCGCTCCAAGGAGCAGATCTTCGCCCTCGACCTCCTGATGGACCCCGACGTCTCCGTTGTTGCCCTGTCGGGCTTCGCCGGGACGGGCAAGACGATCCTGGCCCTCGCCGCCGGCCTCGAGCAGGTCATGGAGCCGACCGTCGACCGCCGTTCGCGCTACGACAAGCTGGCCATCTACCGGCCGGTCGTGGCTCACGGCAAGGCCGACCTCGGCTTCCTCCCCGGCGGCCTCGACGAGAAGCTGTCGCCCTGGATGGCGGCGATCCTCGACAACGTCACGGCCCTGACCGAGCACCGCTCGTACGCCGACGCCCGCCGGGTGGTCGACGAGATGGTGGCGATGGAGCGGCTGTCGCTGGAGTCGGTGACGTTCCTGCGGGGCCGGTCGCTCCAGAACCAGTTCGTGATCGTCGACGAGGCCCAGAACCTCGAGGTGCCCACCCTCAAGACGCTGCTCACCCGGGTGGCGGAAGGGACGAAAATCGTCTTCACCGGCGACCTCGCCCAGATCGACACGCCCTACGTGTCGGCCCACAACAACGCCCTGGCCGTGCTGATGGAGGCCTTCGCCGGACAGGAGTGCTTCGGCGCAGTCACCCTGTGCAAGGGCGAGCGCTCCCGGGTCGCCGACCTCGCCGCTGATTTGCTCTAGGACCACGACGGGTAGACCCCGGGCATGGGCAAGCTAACGGGAAAGATCACCAAGTTCCTCGGGCAGTGGACGAACGACCGCGAGACCGAGGCTCGGGGTCGCGCCGAGTTGAAGGATCCCGACCCCGAAGCTCCACTGCCCGACCCCGATGACGCCTCCGTCGAGGAAGAGAAGGAACGGGTCCGGCGGGACCACGGCGACGTCAGCCGGTAGCGACCCTCGCTGAGGCCAGTTCGGCCAGCCGGTCGAAGTGCCGGTCGAGACGACGCTGCAACGAGTCGAGCAGGCCCATCGGCGCCGGATCGGCCATCGCCCCCTCGAGCGCGGCGGGGATCTCTTCAGCCCGGTGCACCACCCTCGCGCCCAGGCCGGTGATGTCCCCGAATCCGTCGAGCTTGGCCTCGCCGTGGAGGTTCAGCAGGACGAACGGCCGCCCGTAGGCCAAAGCGGTGATCGCGCCGTGCAGTGAGCTGCCGACGAACACCCCACCGCCGGCGACGGCAGCGGCGAGGTCCTCTACCGTCGCGCCGCCCGGGAGGCGCCACACCCGGCGGGAACCGAGGGCCTGCTCCACGCCATCGGCGAACTGATCGTCGCCCCGGCAGCGCCCCGTCACCAGGGCGACCACCTCGTCCTTCTCCCGTTGCGCCACCCGCCAGCGTTCCACCGCCGTCAACACCTCGTCGAGGTGGGGCATCAGGAGGTCGCACCCCTGGAGGAGCACCGGGGTCGCCCCCGCCGCGGGATAGCCACCGGCGCCCCTGAGGGCCTCCAGGCGGACGGACAGCGCGGCCGGCGGCATGACCCGGTTGACCAGCAGTGCCGAATCGGGCACGACCTCCACCGCCCGGTCGACCCCGGCGTCGGCCAGCCGCTGAGCCGAATACCGGTCCCGGACGGTGACGTACGGGCGGCCGGCCAGCGCCGCCCGCAGCCGCCCGGCCTCCTCCTCGCCTGGCGGCCAGGGAACTCCGACGCAGTGCCAGACAACCGGGCAGCCGGCCTCGAGCTCCGGCCCCAGCCCCTCGACGAACCACCGGCTGGGCGCCATGCGACGCAGCTCGTCGGGCGTCGTGTCGTAGACCGGAGCGAGCAGCGGGTCGTTCAGGTGGATCAGCTCGCCGCCGCCGACCACGACGAGATCGTGGCCGGCGGCCAGCTCACGGGCCCGTTCGGGGCTCCAGGGCCCGAGCGGTTCGACCTCCAACCCGCCATCGAGTGGCGTGGGGTGCAGACGGCCGTAGGGGGCGAAGACGTTGACGGCGACGCCTCGCCGGCTGAGCTCGTGCTTCGCCACCCGGGGGAAGAGGTGGTCGCCGTAGTTGTCGACATCGAACGTGCCCCACAGGGCGACCTGCACGTCAGCCACCCCCGGGGCTTACCCGTTAACCACCGATCATGTCCACACGACACGGCCCGCCCGCAGCATCGACGTCAGGGAGGCGACCAGGAGCAGGACCAAGGCAGCGGCGGCGAACCAGACGGCCACGCCCCGGTCGATGGCCACCACCGTCACCTCGGCGTTGATGTCGGCGTAGACGGACCGGAGCTCCTCGGCGGACACGGCGGTGAAGAACTTGCCCTCCGTGCCTTCGGCGATGAACCGAAGGGCGCTGGCGTCGACCGGCACCTGCACGGTCTGCCCGGCACTCTCGACGCTGGCGTTGTCCGTCCCGAAGGCGATGGTCGACACCGGCACGCGGGCGGCCTTGGCGGCGGCGATCGCCTCCTCGTCGGAGCGGCCGGTTGTGCTCTTCCCGTCGGACAGCAGGACGATGCGGGCGGCCGGAGCCTTGGCCTGGTCTTCCGCACTCTGGCCCTGACCCTGGTTCGGGGCGGTGGACGGCGTGCTGCTGGCCGGCAGGGACGCCAGCGCCGTGAAGATCGCCTCACCCAGCGCCGTGCCCGGGCTGGTGGCCAGCCGGTCGAGGGCGACCTGCACGGCGGCGTGGTCCGTGCTCGGAGCAACGATGACCTCGGGGGTGGCGTCGGCGCTGACGATGCCGACGGAGAAGGTCGACGGCAGGTCGGCGATGAAGGTCTTGGCCGCCGCCACCGCCGCCGCCAGCCGGGAAGGCGCGACGTCGGTGGCCTTCATGGAGTCGGACGTGTCGATGGCCAGCATGACCGCGGCCTTCTGCCGCTCGGCGGTGGCCGGCACGGTCGGCTGGGCCGCCGCCACCGTGGCCAGCACCAGGCCGGCGGCGAAGACAACCGCCACGGCGTGGCGCCACCACGGCATCTTGCCCGACACCAGCAGGGGCAGGAGGGCCGGGTCGGCGAACTTGGCGGCGTCACGCCGGCGGCGGATCTGCATCACCACGTAGGCGACGGCGAGGGCGCCGGCGGCCACCAGCAGCCACAGCCGGTCGGGGGCGGCGAAATCGAGGGCGAGCGTACGGGGGGGCATCAGACCAGCCGTCCGTTCCAGAGGAGGGCCAGCCCGGAGGCGGCCAGGAGGGCGATGACGGCCAGGGTGAGGACGGGGCCGCTGGCGTCGCGCTGTTCGGTCTCGTAGCCGACCCGGGTGCCGATGTCCTTGTAGACGCTGCGCAGCTCCCTGGCCGACACCGCCTCGAAGAACTTGCCGGCGGTGATCTCCGCCACCGACGCCATGGTGTCGGGGTCAGCCGGGACGGAGACAAGCCGGCCCTGGACGGTGACCGTGCCGTCGGCGGTGCCGAAGGCGATCGTGGAGATCGGCACGCCCTGCTCGGCGGCGTCCTGGGCGGCGCCCAGCACCGGCCGGCCCACGGTGGGCACGCCGTCGGAGAGGAGGACCATTGCCGACCCGCCCTGGGTGGTGGCCGCCGCCCCGGCGGTGTCGTTGGCCGCCGCCAGCGCGTCGAGGGCGGTATAGATCGCTTCGCCGGTGGCCGTGCCGGTGCCGAGGATCAGCCGGTCGATCCCGTCGAGGACGGCCTTGTGGTCGACGGTCGGCGAGGCCACCACGCGGGCGAT
>JAICGL010000236.1 GCA_025923175.1 Acidimicrobiia bacterium | reverse complement strand
CCAGCGCGGTGCGGTGCTCGGGCTGGTCCTCGGACTCGGCGCAGGGGGAACCGCGCTGGCCTCTGGCGTGGAAGCCAGGGTCGACCTCTCCCCCGATGCCCGCCACACCCTCACCGACGCCACCCGCAAGGTCCTCGGCGAAGTCCGGGCGCCGATCCGGCTGACGGGCTTCGCCCAGCCCTTCAGCCGGGAGGAAGCAGAGTTCCGCTCGCTGGTGAAGCGGTACCGGGCGGCCGGCGCCGACATCACGATGCGCCAGCTCGACCCGGATGTGCACCCGGCCAGCGCCCGTTCGGCGGGTGCCACCCTCTACGGTGAGATCCTCGTCGAGATCGGCGACCGCCGGGAGGTCATCGACGGCCCGACGGAGGGGGCGCTCACGAGCGCCATCCACCGGGTCGGAACGACCTCGTCGCCCCGGACCTGCTTCACCGTCGGTCATGGAGAGCGCAGCGTCACCGACGAGTCGCGCTTCGGGCTGTCCGGCCTCGGTTCGCAGCTCCGGTCGCGTCTCTTCTACGACGTGCAGCCCGTCGCCCTCGGCGTCCCGGGCGCGGCGGCGGAACTTGCCCGCTGCACGTTGGTGGTCGTCGCCGGTCCGCAGGTGCCGCTCCTGCCCGCCGAACTGACGCTGCTCGAGGAATACGGGCGCAACAACGGCCGCCTGCTCGTCATGGTCGACGGCACGCGTGGCCCGCGGGAGCAGCTGAACGAGCTGCTCGGGCCTCTGGGCGTCGTCTACGGGCCCGGCGTCGTCTCCGACCTGAGCGCCCTCGCCGACGACCCCGGCGCCGTGGTGTCGTCCACCTACCCGTCGAGCAGCCCGGCGACGCTTCGGCTGCGGGAACAAGAACTCCCCGTGGTGTTCGTGAACTCGGCGCCGGTGGCCGAGACGGGCGGCGGCGACGGGAACGGTCACGTCAGCCCGCTCGTGCTGTCGAGCCGCAAGAGCTGGCTGGCGACGGCGCCCGGGGAACCGCGGACAACCACCGATGAAGGGCCGTTCGCGCTGGCCGCCCTCGTCGACCAGAGCCGCCTGGCCGGAGGTGACGGCGGAGCGCCGGTCATCAACCGGACCCGCGTCGGGGTCGTCGGGAGCGTCGAAGTGGCGGCCAACCGGGGCATCGAGCTGCTCGGGAACGGCGACTTCGTCTTCGCCCTCGTGCAGTGGATCGCCCGCGACGACGACGTGGTGGCCGCCGTGCGGCCCTCGAGCGGCCTGTACAAGCTGGTCCTGACCGAGGGGCAGCGGAACCGGCTCATCGGCCAGGGAATCGCCCTTCCCAGCCTGCTGGTGCTCCTCCCGCTGCCTCTGGCCCTGCTCCGGCTCAAACGAGGATGAGGGCCCGGCTCGCCCGTCCCGGATGGCGGAGGCTCGCTGCTGCTTCGGTGGCGGCCTTCGTCGCCGTCGTGGCGATCGCGGTCGCTGTCGGTCGCCGCGATCCCGCCCGCGAAGCACTCCCGGCCCTCGTCGACCTCTCCCCCGCCGGGGTCCGGCGGGTCGTCGTCGAGACGGACGGGCGGCTGGCCGACCTGATCCGCGACGACCGCGGCTGGTCGGCCTCGACCGGTTCCCCGCCGCAATCCGCTCCGCTGCTGCTCAGCACCGAAGACGAACTGTTCCCGATGCTCGCCTACCGGGTCGTGGAGGCGGACCAGGCCGATCCCCAGTACGGGCTGGCCGATCCGGAGGCGGTCGTCCGTCTCGAAACCCGCGCCGGCACCTCCGTCGAAATCCGGGTCGGGGCGGCGAGCTTCAGCGGCGCAGGCTTCTACGCCCGCCGGGGCAACGACTCGGGTCGGATCTACCTCGTGCCCCGCAACACCCTGGACCTGCTGCGGTCGCTGGCCACCGGAGAACGGAAGTCGTCGGCCGATTCGCTGGAGGGCCGGGCCGGGCGGTTCCAGGCGGAACAGGACGAGGCGGGCGTGGAGAAGCAGACGTCGCCCTACCTGCGCCAGGCGATCGATGCGGGCGGCCAGGTGCCGCCGGCGCCATGAGCACCACGCCGTGGCGGAAACGGCTGTACGGGCTGGTGCTCGTGGCGGCGGTGACCGGCGGATGCGCCGGATCGGGCGCTTCCCCTGACGTCGCCGCCGTCGTCGAGGGGACGAAGATCCCCGTGGTTGAGACCGAGGCCCTGCTCGACGGACACCTGAAGGCGCAAGCGCCCCAGGACGCCGACGACGGGCACGCCGTCGACGGAGACCGGACCGAGACGCTCACTCGCTTCGTACTCCTTTACCAGATCAAGCACGCGCTGCTCCGCCATCTGGCCCGGGAGATGAACGTCTCCGTTGACGGCAGTGGCAACCCGGAGGCCGAGGCCGGCCGCCTCAGCCACGCGATGGCCGCACGGCTCTTCCCCGACATCGCCGCCCCCGAGGGGGAGCCGGCCGGCAAAGCCGCCGAGTTCATCGACGCCCAGCGCCAGAGCTTCTTCACGGAGTGGTTCGACAAGCAGCTGCGGATCGCCGAGGTACGGGTCGACGAGCACTTCGGCCGGTGGGACGCCGAACGTGGCGTCGTCGTCGGATGAGAAGCCGGCACTGGGCTCTTGGGCTATGGGCGCTCGGGCTGCTGGCCGGCGGAGTGTTGGTGCCCGTCACGGCGTCGGCTCAGACGGCTTCGGGCCTGGACATCCGGATCGAGCGGGACACGAGGCCCGGGATCCTCGCCAGCGATCTCGTCGTGAACCTCAAGGTGACGGTCACCGACCGCACGACGGCCGCACCGCCACAGGACCGGTTCGAGGTCTACGCCAGCGCCCAGCCCCCGACCGGCGCGAGGACCGAGATCTTCCCCTGTGCCCACGAGCGCGACAGCAGTCCTGACGTCCCCGCCGGTATCTACCTGTGCACCGTGCTCGTCGACCACGGCGGGCGCTGGCAGTTCTCCGGGGCCGTCAACCGCCTGCGGGGCGATCCCGACGACCCGCCAGTGGTGCTGGGCCGGGCGGTCACCGAGCTTGACATCGTCACCAGCGAAGTCGCGCCCGCCGCCGACGAGAACCGGATCAGGGGCCGGCTGTTCGAAGTCGCGCTGCTGTGGGGCCATGCGGGGTTCGCGGCGGTGTGGTCGCTGGCCGTTGCCCTCATCGGGATGCTCGCCTTCCCGGCCCTGCGGCACCGCCTGTCAGCCTTCGGCCTCCATCGCCTCGAGAACCGCTTCGATCTCATGGTGAAGTCGTTGTGGGCCGCCACCGGGCTGCTGGTGGCCAGCGGCACCTACCTGCTCCTGAACCAGACTGCCTACGAGACGCCGTTCTCGGCGGCCCGCATCGAAGCGGCGTTCCGCCTGCCGTACGGGAAGCCGTACTTCCTGACCCTGGCGACGAAGCTGGGCATCTACGCCGCGATGGTGGCAGCCAGCGCTGTCCTCCACGCCGAGGCCCGCCGCCGGCTCCGCGCCCATGTCATTGCCGTACCGGCGGCGCTCGACGACCCGTCCCCCTGGCACGCCGCCGGGCCCGCCGGGCGCGAGCGGGGCCGGACAGCCATCGCTGAGCTGCCGCCGATCGTCGAAGCGTCCGCCGCTGTGGAGCCGGAACGCACCGCACCCGGTGTCGCGCGGGCCGGTGCGCTGGTCCTCGTCGCCGGCACCGCCGGGCTTTCGCTGACGATCACGCTCCTCAAGTACTTCCACGAACTGATCGAGGCCGCCCGGGCGATCCTGTGACGCCGGCCGGAAGGGACCGCCGCCCCATGCGAGTTCGCCGCCCGCGACCGGGCCTCGCCGCCTCCGCCGCCGCCATGCTCGTCTCGCTCACGGTCGGGGCGCTGCCGGGGCCGCCGGCCGGCGCCCACTCCGGGGGACGCGCCCAGCTGTACGTGGACTCGATCCGCCTGGAGCCGCGGGCCGACGGCTGGGGCGTCGCCCTTGTGGTCCGCGACGGCGACTCCGGCCAGCACGAGCCCGGCTTCGGCGTGCAGGTCGCGGCGTCCGGCCCGGCCGGCCAGACCGTCGGACCCGTTGGCCTCGCGGACGGCGACAACGACGGCCGCTACGAAGGCACCGTCCCCATCACCGACGGCTCGTGGACGCTGACGGTGGAAGCCGACGAGGTCCCGGGCGGCGCCCGCGCCGTCCCCTTCAAGAAGACCTGGCCGGTCACCCTTCAGGCGGGCCAACCCGTCGAGGTGGCCGGCTCCCGCCCCCCGACGGGAGACCGCAGCGCGGGCCCTCGAACCGTCCCCCTGATCCTCGGCATCACCGCCGCCGCCACCCTCTCGGGCCTCCTGACCCTGGCCCGCACCCGGTCCCGCAGGAAACGAAGCTCGGCCCCCATCACCCACCCCGGCTGACCGCGCAGGGCTGGGCATGACGCGTACCGGATGAGCTGCCTCTGGCGCAGCGGCCGGTGATTGTCAAGAATCGTTACACCAGACGACGGGCGCCGCCTCGCAGGATCTGGGCGACACCTTCATGAGGGGGGCGATTCCATGAGTCTCACCGAAGACGTCCGGGTCGTGCGCGGGGCCTGCCCGCACGACTGCCCGGACACCTGCGCCATGCTGGTGACGGTCGAGAACGGCAAGGCGACCAAGGTCCGGGGGGACCCCGAGCATCCGTTCACGCAGGGCGGCCTCTGCGTGAAGGTCAACGACTACACCAACCACACCTACAGCCCCAACCGGGTCCTCTATCCCTTGCGAAGGGTTGGCCCAAAGGGAGCGGGGCAGTTCGAGCGCATCTCGTGGGACGAGGCGCTCGACGAGATCGCCACCCGGTTCCAGGGGATCATCGACGAGTACGGCGGGCAGGCCATCCTGCCCTACAGCTATCTCGGCACCGAGGGCATTCTCAACGGCCTGACCGTCGGCGACCCGTTCTTCCACCGGATCGGTGCCACGGTCAGCGAACGGACGTTCTGCGACTCGTCGGCCTGCACGGCCTACTTCATGACGCTGGGCCCGACGGCCGGGCTCGACCCCGAGAGCTTCGTCCACTCCAAGTACATCCTGCTGTGGGCGTGCAACATCCGGTCCACCAACCTGCACATGTGGCCCTTCATCAAGGAGGCGCAGGAGCGCGGCGCCAGGGTCGTGGCCATCGACCCGCTGCGCCACCGGACGGCGCAGAGCGCCGACTGGTACATCCCGATCAAGCCCGGGACCGACGCCGCCCTGGCCCTGGGCCTGATGCACGTCATCATCGCCGAGGACCTGGTCGACGAGGACTACATCGCCAACTACACGGCCGGCTTCGAGGATCTGGCCAAGCGGGTCCAGGAGTACCCGCCGGAGCGGGTCTCCGAGATCACCGGCATCCCGGTCGACGACATCGTCACTCTGGCCCGGGAGTACGCCACCACCAATCCGTCGGTCATCCGGGTCGGCGTGGCGATCGAACGGCAGGCGAACGGCGGCCAGGCCATGCGGGCCATCGCCTCCCTGCCGGCGCTGACCGGGGCCTGGCGCAACGTCGGCGGCGGGATCCTCCAGCTGCCCCTGTGGGCCTTCCCGCTGAAGTGGGACGTCCTCCAGCGACCCGAGCTCATCCAGCCGGGCACGCGGGTGATCAACCAGTGGCATCTCGGCCCGGCCCTCACCGGCGAGCTCGACCTCGACCCGCCGATCAAGGGCCTCTTCGTCTACAACTCCAACCCGGTCGTGATGGCGCCGAATCAGGAGAAGACCCTGGCCGGCCTGGCCCGGGAGGATCTCTTCACCGTGGTCAGCGAGCAGTACCTGACCGACACGGCCGACTACGCCGACATCGTGCTGCCGGCCACCACGCAGCTCGAGCAGTTCGACATCATGTTCTCATGGGGCCACCTCTACATCTCGCTCAACCAGCCGGCTATCGAACCGCTGGGCGAGGCGGTTTCGAACGTGGAGCAGTTCCGCCGGCTGACCCAGCGGATGGGCCTCGAGGACGACTGGTACTGCCTGTCCGACGAGGAGATGGCACTCGCCGCCTACGACTGGTCGGCCCCACCGTTGGAGGGCATCACCCTCGACCTCCTCAAGGAGAAGGGCTGGGCCCGTCTCAACCTGCCCGGTCCCGACGAATACGCCCCGCACGCCGAGGGGAACTTCCCGACCGCGTCGGGGAAATGCGAGTTCTACTCCTCCATGGCGGAACAGGCCGGCAACTTCGTCGTGCCGGTGTTCCGTGAGGGCTACAACGAGTTCCAGCCCGGCAACGCCGTCGATCCGCTGCCCTGCTACATCCCGCCGGAGGACGACCTCGAGGGTGGCGCCTATCCGCTCAAGATGATCTCGCCGAAGGCGCACGCCTTCCTGAACTCGCAGTACGGGAACATGGACCATCAGCGGCGGGTCCAGGGCGAGCAGTCGCTGATCATGAGCGCCGACGACGCTGAAGCCCGCGGGATCGACGAGGGACAGCCGGTCCGGGTCTTCAACGAACGGGGCGAGATCCAGGCGGTGGCCCGAATCGGCAGCGGCGACCTCGTCGCAAGGGGCGTCGTCGTCTGCCCGGTCGGGCAGTGGCGCAAACTCAACCCGGGGGCGGGGACGGTCAACGCCATCACCCGCACCGCCTTCGGCGACATGGGGAACAACCCGACGT
>JAICGL010000235.1 GCA_025923175.1 Acidimicrobiia bacterium | reverse complement strand
GCCGGCGCTGGCGGCGGCCGCCTCGATCTGGTCGCGCAACTCAGGGTCTAGGGAGATGGTCGGCTTCGCCGCAGGCATGTAGTCAACGGTACCACCGGCGGTACTACCGCTGCTTCGCCTTTATCGCGAGGTCATCCGCAGCCGCAGCGATTCGAGGCCTCGGAGGGCGAGACCGGGGCGGCGGACGGGCTCGCCGGTCAGCTCCAGTCGGGTGAAGCGTTGCAACAGGCCGCTGAACACCAGTTGCGCTTCAAGGCGGGCTAGGCGGGCACCGAGGCAGAAATGGCTGCCCCAGGCGAAGGACAGGTGCCCGTTGTCCGGACGGGCGACGTCGAAACGGTCGGGTTCGGGGAAGCAGGCGGGGTCGCGGTTGGCCGCGCCCAGCAACACCACGACGTTTTCGCCTTGCCGGAAGTGCGTGCCGTCAACGTCGACATCGGCCAGGACATGGCGCGTGGTCAGCTGGACCGGCGTGTCGTAGCGGAGCATCTCCTCGACGGCGGAGCCCACGAGGGTGGGGTCTGCCCACAGCCGTTTCATCTCGGCCGGGTGGTGGAGCAGGGCGAGCAGGCCATTGCCGATCAGGTTCGTGGTCGTGAAAAACCCGGCAGCGAGCAGGAGGATCACCGTCGCCACCAGTTCGGCGTTGTCGAGCCCGCCGTCGTCGTGGTGCTCGATCAGGAGCGACAGGACGTCGTTCCCCGGGCGCGTCCGGCGGGCAGCCACCAAATCGGAGACGTAGTCCCCGAGCTGGATGCTGGCGGCCTCGGACCGGCTCAAGGCCTCCGGCGCCGGGTCGGGGTCGTCGCCGACCAGCGTCGCCACCGCCAGGGAGCGAAAATCCTCCCGGTCCTGTTCCGGGACGTCCAGCAGCTCGCCGATCACCGTCAGGGGCAGGGGGTAGGCGAGCTCGGCCATGACGTCGGCCGTCCCGGCTGCCGCCAGCCGATCGAGGCGCTCGTCGACCAGCATGGCGATCCGGGAGCGCAGTGCCTCGATCTGGGCCGGTAGGAACGCGCCTTTCGCTGCTCCCCGCAATCGGCTGTGCTCGGGCGGGTTGGCCGTGATCATCGAAGGGCGGAGAGGTCGCCGCTCGACCATCCTCACCCGCTCCTCGGAGACGCCATGGCGGCGGATTGTCAGCCGCGGCGTCTTCCCGAAATTTGGATGGAGCAGCACCCGGCGCGCCGCGGCGAACCCGGTCGCGTACCACACGCCGTCGAGCCCGCTCCGGTGCACGGGAGCGGCGGTCCGCAGCGCCCGGTACAACGGATACGGATCCTGCTGCCCCTCTGCGGTCGCCAGCAGTCGGTGGAGCAGTTCATCGGCCTGTGGGTCGGTGGCCAGCGCCGAGCTCATTCCTCTCACCCCTTGGCAGCCAGCGGAATGAACCGCTTGAGCTTGCCCGACCTCTCGTGCCGTTCCAGGTGCTCGACAGGCACGACCGTGATCTCCGGCGAGTCCAGTCCCAGCGTCTTGAGGTCCCGGGTGATCTCCGCTGCGACCTCCGCGCAGTTCACAGGCCCGATGCACCGGACTGCCACGTCGGCGCCGGAAGCGGTCTGGCGAACCTGGTACTCCAGGACGTTTCGCTGGCGACCCAGCACCGATCGGAACACATGGGCGTTGACGGTGAGGCCGCCGTAGCGGAAGCAGTCGTCCTGGCGACCCTGGGGATCCGCGATCAGCCGATGGGCGGACCCGCAAGGACACGCGTCGTCGAGGAGGCGAAGCTGATCGGTGACCTCGTAGCGGATGAGCGGCATGGAGTAGTTGAAAAGGTTCGTGACGTAGATCTTGTCGGAGCAGACGCCGGGGGCGACCGGGCGTCCGTCAGTGTCGACGAGCTCGAAGATGGCGAGGTCGTCACTGAGGTGCAGTCCTGGGCCGAGGCCGCAGGACACATGGCCGCCGAACTCCGAGGCCCCGTAGATGTTGATGACCGGCACGTTCCACGCTTCTTCGAGGGTGGCCCGGATCTCCGGGAGCAGTGGTTCGCCGGCGCAGCTGAGACGAGCCGGCGCGATCCGCAGCCGTCCTTGGCGGGCCTCTTTGGCGAGGCCATAGAGGATCGACGGATATCCGCTGAGCATGGCCGGCTGACAGGCATTGAGCCCAGCGACGATCTCGTCGAGCGGCAGTGTGACCGGAAAGCGATGCAACTCGACCTCGCCGGTCGCGAAGGTCTGACCCATGGCGCCCGAGACATGGGTGGCGTGATGGGCGTACACGAAGGCGCCACGAGCGGGTGCGGCGGCCAGGTCCGCGTCCAGGCGAAGCGCCCGGATCTCGAAGCGGAGGGCGCTGCAATAGAAGACGGCCCAGCTGTCCCAGTCGTAGACGAACACGCCGCGCCGACCGGTCGACCCGCCCGATGCAATGGCGTGGTACCGGTCGAACAGGTAGGCGTCGCCGGTGAGGGAGTCGAGGTGGTCCTCGACGACGTCGAGGTGCAGGCGGTCGTCGGTCACGATCTCGTCGAAGTCGGCCATCAGGTCGTCCTTCGTCATGACCGGCAGTTCGACGAGCATCGACTCGTCGACCTCGTCGGGGTTGACGTCTGCTAGCCGCTTCCGATGCCACGGCGACAGGTCTTTCGCCACCCGCACCAGCCGGCGCAGCTCCGCCTGCCGGTGCGCCGCCAGCCGCTCGACCGACCAGTCGAGGCGCTCCATCATGCCGGGCAGCATGCTGGCCGCGTCAGCCACATGTCGCTGCCGAAGCTCCTCGTAGGTCGCCATCGTCCTCCCCCTCTCGTCCGGGAACATCCCGTCGTCACGAACGTACGGATTGGCGGTCCGGATGTCTCGCGTAGGTCTACGCACCCACCTACGCGTTCCCGCCCTCCGGGCCCAGCCCCAGTTCCTCCGCCCGGCGTGCCAACTCCACCTTGGACGACACCCCGAGCTTGGCGTAGGCCCTGGCCAGGTGCCCCTCCACGGTCCGGGCGCCGATGAACAGCTTCTCGCCGATCTCCCGGGCCGAGTAACCCTGCGCCGCCAGCCGGGCGACATCCCGTTCCCGTTCGGTCAGCGACGTCGGGCCGAGGGCTGCGGCGGCCACTCGACGCCCCCGTGAACCCTGGTTGCGCAGAACCTCCAGCACGCGGTCACGGCGCCAGGCGCCACCCCCGGCGTCGAAGAGGGCGGCGGCCTGCTCCAGCGCGTCGACCGCAACGGCCCGGTCGAGATCGAGCGACATGAGCCCCTGCAGCTCGAACGCACAGGCCAGGAACCCGTTCATTTCGAAGGCGGACAGCAGCTCGACCGCTTCGCCTGCCAGCCGGGCCGCTTCAGGCCGGTCCTGGAGGGCAGCCGTTGCTTGGGCTCGGCCCAGTCGGGCAAAGGCCCGGGCGAGGGCGGTTCCCGTCTCGGCGTACCGCTCGTCGAGTGCGTCGGCCGCCCGGGCGGCGAGTTCCGGGTCGTCGACCATTCCGGGAATCTGAAGATAGAAGGTGAAGGCCGCCGCAATCCCGCGATCGAGGAGTCCGTCGACCGCTTGTCTCAGGAGAGCAGCAGCGTCACGTCGGCGTCCTGTCGCGAAGGCGAACGACGACTCGGCGAACCCGAGAAAGTCCTGGAAGTACGTCGAGATCCTGGCCCCGTGCGCGGCTCGCGCTCGAAGGAGGAAGGCCTCGGCTTCCCCGAAGCTCCCTATCTCGACGGCCGCAAGTGCCGGGAACGCGAGAAACGCGCCGGTCTGGCGGCTCACTCTCCCGGGATGGATCGAGAGTGCCTCCCGCCCGCGCTCCACGGTCAGCCGATAGTCACCGGCCATCCACGAGACAATGGACTGCCAGGCGGCGAGTCGCGTCTCGTGCCAAAACGGGGTCGTCGTTTTGATTTCCCATAAGAGCCGTTCGGCATCGCGGGTTCGGCCGGCGGCGGCCAGATTGGCGAGGAGGTAGCCCTGGCTCATGGCCAGGCCGTACGGGTCCCCTTCAGTCCGGGCGTGTTCGATCAGCTCGGTCAGCGCCAGAGCACCGGCGTCGAAGTAGCCGTTCACGATGCTGGCCTGGGCGATGCTTCGCAACACGTCCCGGCGGATGGACTCCTCCCCGAGGGCCCTGGCGTCATCGGCCAGGCGTTCGAGGTTTTCAGCGCCCTGCGGCCAGCCGCCCGCGACCTGTGCGATGCGTACGAGCTGATAGCGAGTGAGCAGTTGACCCTGACCGTCGCCGGCCTCCTCGAACAGCCTCAGCGCCTGCCGGCCGACCCGCTCCGACTCGTCGAGGTCGCCCGTCCCCCATGCGAGGAAGCAGGCGAGGCGGAACTTGACCCTCGCCTGGCGAAGCGTGTCTCCGAGCGCTCCGAGCGCTTGATCCATTGCCCGGAGGGCGGGGATTCCCGGAATCGCCTGTACGTCTGCTCGAAAATCGATTACCCATCGCGCATCCGTCTTGAGTGCATCGGCCACGTCCGCCCAGCGCGGGTCACCGGCCGGGAGCAGGTCGGCCAGCGCGGTCAAGATGGACAGCGACTCGAGGTAGGCCTCCCGCTGCTCGGCCTGATGGATGGCGTCCCGGAGCACCTTGACCGCTTCCACGTCGCCCGGTTCCGCCGAGCGCACGAAGTGCGGCGCCGCCTCCCCGAGGCGTCCGCTGGACACCAGGGCCTGGCCCACCTGGCGGTGCAGCCGCCGTCGCCGGGCCGCTCCGATGCCGTCGTAGACGGCTTCCTGGACGAGCGGATGGCTGATCTCGTAGACGAGCTGGAGGCCCCGCTCCTCCTCAGCGACGAAGCGGGAGCGAACGAGCTGATCGAGGATCTCCGCCAGCGCGTCGGGAGACTCGCCTGACACAGCCACCAGGCTGCGGAGCTCGGCCCGCCGTCCCAGCACCGCCAGGAGCTCCAGGACGCTGACGGCCGCGCTGTCGAGGTGGCTGAGCCGGCCGGCGACCCGTTCCGAAAGTGTCTCGGGGAGCCGCTCGAGCGCCGGGGCGGAGAGATCCCCGCCCTTTTCGAGCAGGGCCCGCATGAGCACGAGGGCGAAGAACGGATTCCCCTGGGAGCGCTCCTGCAGCCACGCCACCAGGGCTTCGGGCACAGGCTCCTCGGCAATGACCTCGGCCAGTGCCCTGAGGCCGTCCTCCGCCAGGGGGCTGAGCGACAGTCGCCGCAGGAGTCCTTCCTGCTCGAGACCCAGCAGGATCTCGCCGGCGGCGGACCCGCCGCTGATCTCTCCCGTCCGCGCCGTGAGGACCACGAGAATCCGGTCGTCCATACAGCTGTGGGCGGCGTAGTCGAGCGCCTCCAGCGAGGACGGGTCGGCGTTCTGAACATCGTCGATCACCACGACGAGAGGCTGTTCCTCGGCCAGGTTGGCGGTCACGACGGCCAGGCCTTCGAGCAGACGGCTGCGCGGTGGGTCACCTTCGGGCCTCCGCCCGGAGATGGCCGCCACGCTTCGGAGCAGCTGGGCGAGGTCGTCCAGGGAGCCGGCGCAGAGCCGCTCGACGTCGGTGGCGTCCATCGCCCGGAGGTGACGCTCAAGGGCCTCGGCCCACACCCCGAAGGCGCTGGTCGTCCCGAGGGAGTGGGCTCGGGCGGACAGGCCGATGGCGTCGTCTCGATGGTGGCTGAGCAGCTCGGCTCCCAGCCGGGTCTTGCCGACGCCGGGATCGCCCACGATGAGGACACAGCGGAATTCGCCGGCGGCGCTCCGGCCGAATTCCTCCTCGAGGATCGACATCTCCTTGTCCCGACCCACCAGGCGGGGGCCTCGCACGGCCGGTGCCTCCGGACGAGCGCTCCGGCGGGGTGTGGCTGGCGCACTCGGCTCCGCCTGCCACTCGATGGTGGCGGCCGAGACCGGTTCGGGGAGCCCTTTCAGCCGGAGGCGCCCGGCCGGGCGGAACAAGAAACTGCCCCGGGAGCCGACAAGTTCTCGCACGAGGTCGCTGGCCAGGATCTGTCCGCCGTCGGCGGTGTCGCAGAGCCGCTTGGCGATGACGACGGCCGTGCCGTGGAAGTCGTCGTCGGCCTGGACCGGCTCGCCGGCGTGCAGGCCGATCCGGACCCGCAGGGGCAGCTCGGGGTTGCGCCCGTTGTGCTCGTCGGTGGCCTGCTGGATGGCGACGGCGGAGCGGATCGCCTGGAGCGAGCTGGTGAAGGCGACCATGAGCCCGTCGCCGAGGGTCTTGACCTCCTGGCCGCCGCCGGTGCTGATGGCATTGCGGAGGAGACCGAAGTGAACGCGACGGAGTTCTTCGGCCGCGTCGTCGCCAACCCGCGCCAGGAGTTCCGTCGAGGCGACGAGATCGGTGAACAGGAGCGTGACAACGCCGGCCGAGCTGCTCATTTGCTCTCAGCTTTCACTTTGGTGCGGGAGGAACGCAATCAACGTCCGGACGGGCATGCTCCATGTGTCACGCTCGCGACATGCACCAGCCCGAAGCTTCGCTGTGGGTGGCCCGGTTCGCCGATCTCGTGCCGCCGGGGGGGCGGGTGCTCGACGTGGCGTGCGGGGCTGGGCGCCACGCCCGGTCCTTCCTCCAGCAGGGGCACCCCGTGACGGCCGTCGACCGCGACACCAGCGGCGTCGCCG
>JAICGL010000234.1 GCA_025923175.1 Acidimicrobiia bacterium | reverse complement strand
GAGCACCACCACGACGACCCGTCGCACGGTGGTCACCACACCGACTGATCAGGACGGGTAGCCCATTAGGATCCGGGGCATGGGCACGGATCCCTTTGCTGCTGTCTCCGCTGTCGATCCCGAGCTGGCCGACGTCCTCAGGCGGGAGGTCGCCCGCCAGAACTCGACGATCCAGCTGATCGCCTCGGAGAACTTCACGTCCCCGGCGGTGCTGGCCGCCCAGGGGTCGGAGCTCACCAACAAGTACTCCGAGGGGTATCCGGGGAAGCGGTACTACGGCGGCAACTACGTCGTCGACGACGCCGAGGAGCTCGCCCGCCAACGGGTCTGCGCCCTGTTCGGCGCCGACCACGCCAACGTCCAACCACACTCCGGGGCCAACGCCAACATGGGCGCCTACCTGGCGCTGCTCGAGCCGGGCGACAAGGTCATGGGCATGCGGCTCGACCAGGGGGGCCACCTGACACACGGCTCGCCGGTTAACTTCTCCGGGCGGATCTACGAGTTCGTGGCCTACGGCATCGACCCCGACACCGAAATCCTCGACTACGACCAGATCGCCGAGATCGCCCGGCGTGAGCGCCCGAAGGCGATCATCGCCGGAGCGACCGCCTACCCGCGGATCATCGACTTTCCAGCTTTCCGGGCCATTGCCGACGAGGTGGGAGCGCTGCTCATCGTCGACGCCGCCCACATCGCCGGGCTCATCGCCGGCGGGGCCCACCCCTCCCCGCTGCCCTACGCCGACGTCATGACCTTCACCACCCACAAGACCATGCGGGGCCCGCGGGGCGGGGCGATCCTGTGCCGGAAGGAGTACGCCAAGGCCATCGACAAGGCGGTCTTTCCCGGCATGCAGGGAGGCCCCCTGATGCACGTGATCGCCGCCAAGGCGGTGTGCTTCCAGGAGGCGGCGCAGCCGGAGTTCCGGGCCTATGCCGACGGCATCGTGAAGAACGCCCGGGCCCTGGCCGGCGCCCTGGCCGCCGAAGGCTTCCGGATCGTCTCCGGGGGGACCGACAACCACCTCATGCTGGTCGACCTCCGCCCCTTCGGCGTGACCGGCAAGTTGGCCCAGGAGGCTCTCGACCGGGCCGGGATCACCCTGAACAAGAACACGATCCCCAATGACCCGGAATCGCCCTTCGTCACCAGTGGCCTGCGGATCGGCACCGCTGCAGTGACCACCGCCGGCATGGGCGAAGGCGAGATGGCCGAGATCGCCTCCCTGATCACCCGGGTCCTCCGGGCCACCGGCGACGAACAGATCGCCACCGAGGTACGAGAAGCCGCCAATCGTCTCTGCAGCAAGTTCGTCCCGTATCCGGGGTAGACGGCGGCACACTTCGGCTCATGTTCCACCCGCCCGGGGCGATCGGGATGGGTATGACCTTGCTCCATGTGATGTGCCTGGTGGTCGGGGCCGTGGCTGGGCTGATGGCGTGGGACCGTGGGCGGCTCTCCCGCCGGCTTGTGTCTGCTACCCGGGCGATCCGGGACTACGAGCTGCACATCGCCGCCCTCTCCGCCGACAAGCAGGTGCTCGAGCAGGATCTCGGGGTGGCGGGCAAGCTCGCCGACTGGCGGGCTTTCCACGATGACCTGACCGCGCTGCCGAACCGGATGTTGCTCCTCGACCGGCTCGGCCAGGCGCTGGCCCGGCGGACCGGCCGGGAGGGGGCGGTCGCCGTCCTCGTCTGCGACCTCGACGGCCTGCGCCTCATCAACGACACCATGGGCCGTACCGCGGGCGACGCCGTCCTCGTCGAGATGGCCGACCGGCTCACGATGGCCGTCCGGCCGGGCGACACCGTGGCCCGCGTCGGAGGCGACGAGTTCGTCGTGGTGGCCGAGGGCCTGTTCGGAGAGGAGGCAGCGGCCGCCCTGGCCGAGCGCATCCGCGACTCGCTCGCCGCGCCGCTCAGCTTGCCCCGGGGGATGGGGGGTGTCCCCCCGACAAGTGCGGCGAGAGCCGCAACAGGAACGGAGTCGCTGCGCCTGTCGGCCTCCATCGGGATCGCCGTGGCGCAGAACGGCACCGTCGAAGAGGCCCTCCGCGACGCCGACGCGGCCCTCTACCGGGCCAAGGAGCGAGGCCGCGACCGCTACGAGTTCTTCGCCGGCCGGCTCCGGTCGGAGGGCGCCCGCCGGCTGGAGACGGAATGGCTCCTGCGCCGCGCCCTGGAGGGCGACGGCGTCCATGTCCAGTACCAGCCGATCGTCGACCTCGCCTCGGCCATGCCCGTCGGCGGAGAAGCTCTCCTGCGGATCAAGACCGACGACGGGCGCCTGCTCGCGCCGTCCGACTTCCTGGCGGTGGCCGAGTCCACCGGGCTGATCGACCCGCTGGGCGGTGTGCTGATCGAGGAGGCCTGCCGCCAGTTCGAGCGGTGGCGGGCCGACCACCCCGAACTGAGCCGCATCTCCGTCAACCTGGCCCGGAGGCAGCTGAGCGAACCGGCCGTGCTGGCCGGCCTCGAGCAGGCGGTGGAGGCGGCAGGGCTCGAACCTCGCCACGTCTGCGTCGACGTCACCGAGACCGCCCTCCTCGACGGTGACCCTGGCACCCAGGCGGCCCTCTACCGGCTCACCGGCCTCGGCTTCGGTCTCGGCATCGACGACTTCGGGACGGGCTCCGCCTCCCTCACCGGCGCCCGCAGTGTCCGGGCCGACAGCATCAAGATCGACCGGTCGTACGTCGCCGGCCTCCTCACGTCGGCCTCCGACCGGGCAGTCGTGGCTGCCGTGGTGGAGATGGCCGTGACGCTCGGTGTGGCCACCGTGGCCGAGGGCATCGAGACCCCCGAGCAGCTCGAGGAGCTGCGCCGACTGGGCTGCACGTACGGCCAGGGGTACCTGTTCTCCCGGCCGGTTGAAGCCGCCGAATTCGGTGAGCTCCTGGGGCGCAGCCTCCTCCCAATGGCCGCCTGAGACCCCTCTCCGCCTACCATTTGTGGCGTCGCTTGACGCGCTGGGCGGCCAATGACGCGGTTGATGCCTTCAGACGCGCGATCCTGAACGGCTGGCATGGCGGAGTACCTCATCGTCCTGTTGGTGGCGGCCCTCGTCACCTGGCTGCTCACGCCGGTCGTTCGGCGGATGGCGATCCGCCTCGGCGCGGTGGTGTCGCCTGACGCCCGGCGGGTCCACGAGCGGCCCACCCCGACCCTGGGTGGGGCTGCCATGTACGGGGGGTTCCTGGCAGCTCTTGCCACCGCCTCGGTGCTGCCGCAGTTCCGGCCGGTGTTCCGCGGCACATCGGAGCCGCTCGGGCTGCTGATCGGGGCCACCGCGATGTTTGCCGTCGGGGCCCTCGACGACCTCCGGGAGGTCTCCCCGCCGGCCAAGCTGGCCGGCCAGGTCTTCTCCGGCAGTCTCCTGTCGCTCCTCGGGATCACCCTGCTCTTCTTCCGGATCCCCTTCGCCGGGTTCGTCGTGCTCTCGCCCGACCTGTCGCCGCTCCTGACGGTGATCTGGGTGGCGCTCATGGCCAACGCCGTGAACCTCATCGACGGGTTGGATGGTCTGGCAGCGGGCGTGGTCGGCATCGCGGGCGTGGCCTTCTTCGCCTACTCGCTCCGGCTGTCGGACTCGGGGCTCCTCGCCGGGTCGAACCTGGCGCCGCTGGTGGCGATCATCGCCGTCGGCGTGTGTGTCGGCTTCCTGCCCCGCAACGCCCACCCGGCCAAGATCTTCATGGGCGACGCGGGAGCGCTGTTCCTCGGCCTGCTCCTGGCCGCCAGCACGATCCTCGTCGGCGGGCGGACGGCCGACCAGTTCAGCGGCCAGACGTTCTTCTTCTTCGCCCCCCTGGTCATCCCGTTCGTGATCCTCGGGGTGCCGATGCTCGACATCGCGCTGGCGGTGCTGCGTCGCGCCGCCCGGCGGACGTCGATCGCCATGCCCGACAAGGAGCATCTCCACCACCGCCTGATGCGCCTCGGCCACGGCCAGCGCCGGGCCGTGTTCATCCTCTGGGCCTGGACGGCCGTGCTTGCCGGCTTCGTACTCGCCCCGACGTACACCAACGAGGGCAACGCCCTGGTGCCCTTCGGTATCGCCGCCCTCGCCCTGATCCTCTACGCCATCTTCCACCCGGTGGCCCGCCGCGCCCGGCGCAATGCGGTAGAAGCCGAGAACGGCCACACCGACGAAGAGGTCGAGCTGGAGCCCCCCGAGTTCGTCGTCATCGTCGACTCCAAAGGCGACGACTTTGAAGACGAGGAGCCCCAGCCCCCCAGGGCCACGTCCTGGCCCGCCTGAACGTGTGGGCTTTCTTGACTCTGTAGCGCCGCAATGCCGTTCGATCCCGGTGCTTTGTAGAGCTTTCCGGTATCGCCGTTTACGGGCGGGTCACCAGGTCACCGCCCCGCCCGCAGTACCGGCAATACCGAGCGGGCAGGCCGATGCGTCGCGCCTACCGACACTATGTGTAGCTAAGCGCGACGCATCGCTGGATGTGCCGATCAGGTGCGGGTTTTGGCCCGGTTGAGCCGCGCGTCCAGCGGACGACCCCGGCAATATGCGCTATCGAGCGTCGTCCGGAACCGGCGAGCGTGGACGAAACGCCAAACTGGTACAAGAGCGGCGACGGAAGAGAGCGGGCTGGTGATCAGGCATCGGGCTGTCAAGGCTGGTCTCGCCGTCGTCGTGCTGGCCGGCGCGGTGTGGGGCATCGTGGCTCTCGCGCGGCCGTCAGCACGGGTCGTCATGCCGACCGGCACGCCAAGCGTGACCGCACCGCCGGGGGCTTCTACGACGACGGGGATGTCGGCGGTCGGCGTCGCGCTCGTCCGGTTGGGCGAGGGCTCTCGCACCTTGGTCGTGAACCTCGCAGCCTGCGGCGCGATCCGCAACGCCGTGGACGTCAGCGAAGACGCTTCCCGCGTTCTGCTGTCTGCGAGGACGACGGGCGGTAGTGACGCATTCTGTTCGGACGGCGTCACCGTGTTCCTCACCCAGGAACTAGGGCAGCGCACCGTCGTTGACGGCCACAGCGGCCAGCCAGTCAGCGTGGAGGGCCGCTAGCACTCGAAGTGCCGCTACCGGGGTCTGGAGGGCCGGCGTCAGCGTTCGTAGGAGCGCATAACAACGCACGGGTTCGAGGCGGGGGGCTCGTCCGCCAACCAGGCGTTCTCCTCGCGCGGGAGGCTGCGCGTCCTGTGCAGGTAAGGCCTCGGCGGGGCCGGGGCCTTGGTTATCGGCGGGCGACGTTGGCCAGGTGCGACCCCCGTCGTCACGACGTCCCCTTCGCCGCCACCGACGCCCTTGCAACGAGACCGCAAGGGGGGTCTACTCAGCCGTCAGAAACCTTGAGGCCCCGACCCGAAGCGGACAGGCCCGAACCGGGATCAGGCGCCCCCTCGTCTCTTGTGAGCAGACCGAGGTCGGCCCTCTCCCCGCCGCGACCTCCTGGGCTTGAACTCCGAACCTGATTGCCACTTCCCAACCGATCTTTGACAACCAAATAGCAGGACCCGCCCGGCCTTCGAGGCGCGACCGGCTGGCGTGATGAGCTCCGTGCGCGAGCGCGGAACGACTCGCGCGGCAGGGCTACTTGCTGCCGGAGAGTTTGATTCGGGCTTCGGACCAGGCGCGTTGTTCGAGCAGGGCGGCGAACTCTTCGTCGGTCTCGGGGTGCTGGAGGGCGGCGAGGGTTTCCTCGAGCTCCTGGCGGGCTTCGCCGGCGTTGACGTCGGATTCGGTCACGGCGCGGTCGACGAGGATCGTGACGTGGTTGTTGCCGACTTTGAGGAAGCCGCCTTTGACGGCGAAGCGGGTGACCTGGCCGCCGGATTGGCCGATGCGCAGCGGGCCGGCGCCGAGCGCGGCGACCAGATCGGCGTGCATCGGCCGGATGCCGAGCTGGCCGTCCGCTCCGGGGACCGTCACCCACTGCGCCTCGCCCTCGTAGAGCTGGCGCGCCGGGCTGACGACGACGACCTCTAAGACTCCGCTTGAACCGTGTCCCTCTGCCATCGGCTAGTTCTTCGACTGCTCGACGGAGGCGATGACCTCGTCGATGTCGCCCTTCATGTAGAAGGACTGCTCGGGCAGATGGTCGTAGTCGCCGGCCACCAGACCCTTGAAGGAACGGATGGTGTCGGCCAGCTTCACGTAGCGCCCCTCGAAGCCGGTGAACTGCGTGGCCACGAAGAACGGCTGTGACAGGAACTTCTGAATCTTCCGGGCCCGCTGGACGATGAGCTTGTCCTCCTCGGACAGCTCGTCCATACCGAGGATGGCGATGATGTCCTGGAGGTCCTTGTAGCGCTGCAGGATCTGCTGCACGTCGCGGGCCACCTTGTAGTGCTCCTCGCCGACGTACTGCGGCGCCAGCACCCGCGACGTCGAGTCGAGCGGGTCGACCGCCGGGTAGATCCCGAGTTCGGCGATCTGGCGGGAGAGCACCGTCTTGGCGTCGAGGTGGGCGAAGGCCGTGGCCGGCGCCGGGTCGGTCAGGTCGTCGGCGGGGACGTAGATGGCCTGCACCGACGTGACCGAGCCGTGGTCGGTCGAGGTGATCCGCTCCTGGAGGGCGCCCATCTCGGAGG
>JAICGL010000233.1 GCA_025923175.1 Acidimicrobiia bacterium | reverse complement strand
TTCACGAGTGGCATCGCCGTGACCTCGACCGGGCACTGCCACCCCCGGGTTGTGGCGGCCATCTGCCAGCAGGTGGAGCGGTTCATCCACGCCCAGGTCAACGTGTACCGCCACGACCTGCTGGAAAAGCTCGGCGCCCGACTAGCCGAGGTGTGCCCCGACCCGATCGACACGTTCTTCTATGGCAACTCCGGGTCGGAGGCCACGGAAGCGGCGGTAAAGCTGGCCAAGCAGGTGACCGGCCGGCCCAACATCATCGTGTTCTCCGGCAGCTTCCACGGCCGGACCCACCTCACGATGGCGATGACGACGTCGAAGACCGCCTACCGGTCGGGCCATGGCCCGCTGCCGTCGGGCATCTTCGTGGCCCCCTTCCCTGTAGCGCTCGACTTCGGCGGTGACGCCGAGGCAGCCGGAGCGGCCAGCCTCGCCAGCATCCGCCATCTGCTCGCCAGCCAGACGGCCCCTGCAGAGACGGCGGCGATCATCATCGAGCCCGTCCTCGGCGAAGGGGGCTACATCCCCGCCCCGGGGTCGTTCCTCCGGGGCCTGGCCGACCTCTGCCGCGAGCACGGCATCCTGTTCGTGGCCGACGAGGTGCAGACCGGCTTCGGCCGCACCGGGAAGATGTTCGCCGTCGAGCACCACGGCGTGCAGCCCGACGTCATCGTCCTGGCCAAGGGGCTGGGATCCGGCTTCCCGATCTCGGCCATCGGCGCGTCGGCGGAGCTCATGGCTCGCTGGCCCCGGGGCAGCCACGGCGGCACCTACGGCGGGAATCCAATCGGCTGCGCTGCCGCGCTGGCCACGCTCGACGTCCTGACTGAGAACGGGTTCCTCGACGACGTGGCCGCCCGTGGCCGGCAGCTGGCCGACGGGCTGACCGAGATGGCGCACTCCGACCCGGGAATGGCCGAAGTCCGGTCGCTCGGCCTGATGGTGGCGGCCGAGTTCCGCTCGCCCGACACCCGGCTCCCGGACACGAAACGGGTGGCAGCCATCCTCGACCACTGCCTCAAGGACGGGCACCTGATCCTGATGGGCGCCGGAACGTATTCACAGACGGTGCGGTTCATGCCACCGCTCGTGGTGTCGGAGGCCGAGATCGACGAAGGGTTACGGGTGTTCGAGAAAGCACTCAAGGCGACAAGTTGATGACGCAGGGTGAGACCGCGGTGTTGGAGATCGATGAGAAACGCTCAGCTCCGCGCGCTTTACGCAATCTGAACAGCACAGCTAGATTCGCCCTTATATATCTACAAGGTGCACTTCACCGGCCGCGGGGCCGACGAAGCCCTCGTGGATCGGGCGAGCAACAACGATTCGCAACGATGCGAGTGCAATCGATGGGGGGGAATCCGTGACACATCCGGAAAGCTCTAATGGCGCGGGCGCGGAGCAGCCTGAACCGACAGGGCTCCAGACGCCCTTCGAGCGGCGTAAGTTCCTCGGCTTCCTCGTGGCCGGGCCCACGGTCGCGGCGGCCGCATGGTTGACGCGCGGCAGTTCGACAGAGGCCGGCGCAGCGGCATCAGCGGACGAGGGATGGATCAACCCTGCAGCTGAAGGCGGCGGCAACGTCAGGGTGACGCCGGCCAGCCCGCAGTACACCGATGTTCACGACCTTGAGGACTACCTCACCGATCTCGCGTACCCGACGACGCATCTCGTCAAGGTCGAGGTACACGAGGACGGCACCGTCTCCTACCAGCTCCCCCGAAGCGAGGTGGGCCAGGGCATCACCACGGCGATCGCCATGCTGATCGCGGAGGAGATGGACCTGCCGCTGGACAAGGTCAAGGTCCCCCTGTCGGACGCCAAGCCGGAGCTCATGTTCAACATGTTCACCGGCGGGTCCAACACCATCAACTCCCTGTACTACCCCGTCCGGACAGCGGCGGCAGCGGCGAAGGGTGCGCTGGCCGAGGCGGCCGCCGCACAGCTCGGCTATGCGGCCGACCAGCTCACGGCCAGGTCGGGCTCCTTCAACGCCCCGAACGGCAGCTCCATGTCCTACGGGGAACTGGCCGTCAAGGGCGCGAGCACGCAGTCGAAACCCGTCCAGGTCGAACTCAAGGCCGAATCCGACTTCACGATCGTCGGGAAGCCCACCAAGCGGATCGACGCCCTCGACGCCGTGACCGGCCGCAAGCAGTTCGCCTTGGATCTTCAGGTCCCCGGCGCCAAGCCCTGCATGGTCTGCCGCCCGCCGACGATCAACGGCAAGGTCGACACGATCCAAAACCTCGACGAGGTACGGAAGATGCCCGGCATCACCGACGTCGTCACCATCGCCACCGGTATCGCGGTGCGGGGCGAGACGTTCGGCCAGTGCATCGACGCCGTCAACGCCCTCAAGGTGAACTGGGTCCCGGGGCCCAAGGCCGCCGAATCGGACGGGACCGTGGCGGAAGGGTTGAAGACGGCCCTCAAGGCGATGGAACTGCAGCCGGGGCCGGGCTCCGAACTCATCGAGGCGGAGTACAACTTCGCCTTCGCATCGCACAGCCCCCTTGAGCCCAACACCGCCATCGCCGACGTCAAAGATGACCGGGCCGAGATCTGGTCCACGCTGAAGATCCCGATCGCGGCTCAGAAGGAGATCGCCAAGCTCCTCGGCATGGAGATGGAGCAGGTGAGGGTGCACGTGACGACCGGCGGCGGCTCGTTCGGGCGCCGGCTGTTCTTCGACGCCGCTCTCGAGGCCGCCGAGATCTCGCAGAAGATGGGCAAGCCGGTCAAGTTGTTGTGGCACCGGGCCGACAACGTCCGCCACGGTCGGGCGCATCCCAAGGCCCTGTGCAAGATCCGGGCCATCGTGACGCCGGAGACCGTGCTGGGCTTCGAGCAGCAGCTCGTCAGCGTGCGCAACGACCTCAGCCACGGCCTGGGCGACATCTTCACGCCCAACCGCGCCCCGTCGTCGAGCGGGGAGGACGTGTCGCGCTGGCTCTTCCTGACGACCCAGCGCTCGGCCTACCACTTCGGCACGACCCGGCAGTACCTGTCGGGCGAGACCCATGCCTCGATCGATGACCACCAGCCGGGCAGCGGGTTCAACACCGGCAGCATGCGTAGCGTCTACTCCCAGCAGGTGTGCACGGCCCAGGAGCTGTTCGTCGACGTTCTGGCGAAGAAGTTCAACATGGACCGGCTGGAGTTCCGCTACAAGTTCGCCAAGCTCGACAAGCTCCGCAAGGTGCTGGACGCGCTCCGTTCGGCCTGGAGAACGGACCTGCCGCCGGGTGTCGGCCAGGGCGTTGCCCTCTGGCTGGAGCACAAGCAGGCGACGGGGTGCCTGGTGGAACTCGACTGCCGCCCCGAGCAGGTGAATCGCCAGGTCCGCCAGGCGATCACCGGCCCCCGGGTCACCCGGGCCGTCTACGCCACCGTTCCCGGGAAGGTCGTCGTCAACCCGCTGGGCATGGAAGCGCAGATCCAGGGCGGGTTCCTCGACGGTGTGGCGTACGCACTGACGGCCAGCCTCCACCTCGAGGACGGTCACTTCCTCGAGGCCAGCTGGGATAACTACGCCTACACCCGGCAGTGGAACGTGCCCAAGGAGAAGATCGAGATCCACATCCTGGATCCCGATCCGATGGAGAAGCCCGCCGGCCAAGGCGAAACGGCTGTCCCGGTGTCCAGAGCGGCCACCGCCTGCGCCTACGTCGCAGCCACCGGACAGAATCCGCACACCTGGCCTGTCGCACATAACCAACCACTGCATTTCAAGCCCTATCCGACCGTCCCGCCGCTCCCGACGTACTGAGGAGATTGAGATGCCTCAACACACTTTCCGCCTCAACGGCGAGTCGGTCACCGTGGACGTCGACGACAACGTGCGACTCCTCTGGGTCATCCGGGACGTCCTCGGCGTCACCGGGCCCAAGTACGGATGCGGCATCGCCGTCTGCAAGGCCTGTACCTGCCACCTCAACGGCGAAGCGTTCAACCCCTGCTCGGTCAAGGTCAAGGACATCGGCCCCAACGACGACGTCACCACGATCGAGGGCCTTCCGGCCACGGTCGGCAGAGAACTGCACCCCATGCAGGAGGCATGGCTCGAGCACGACGTCGCCCAGTGCGGCTACTGCCAGCCCGGCCAGATCATGGCGGCCGTGGCCAAGGTGAAGGAGGCCCGGGCCAAGGGCCGGGAGATCACCGACGCCGACCTCGACGAGATCCGCAACGTGTGCCGCTGCGGCACCTACTTCCGTATCCGCGAGGCCATCATGAGCGGCGCCAAGAACATGTGAGTGATCGCCCGCTCAGGGCGCGGCGGTTCTCGGATTCGCGGCCCCGGTCGGCACAGGTGTGCCTGCCGGGGCCGTCGCTCAGAAGGAGAGGAGCAGCAGTCATGAGAGTCGAGATCAACTGCGACATGGGCGAGGCCTTCGGGTTGTATCGCATGGGGGACGACGAGGCGATCATGCCTTACGTCACCGCGGCGAACGTCGCCTGTGGCTTCCACGCTTCCGATCCGGTGGTCATGCGGAACACGGTCCGCCTGGCCAAGAAGCATGGGGTGAAGGTGGGGGCGCATCCGGCTTATCCGGACCTGCAGGGATTCGGCCGCCGGGAGATGAAGATGGATCCCGCCGAACTCAGCGCCTGCATGCTCTACCAAATCGGAGCGCTGAAGGCCTTCCTCGATGCCGAAGGGATGCCGCTCAATCACGTGAAGCCGCATGGCGCCCTCTACGGCGTCGCGGCGAGAGACGAAGCGGTTGCCAACGCCATCGCCGACGCCGCCGAGCCGTTCGGAGTCCCCCTCTACGGCATGGCGGGCACGCTCCACGAACAGGTGTTTACGGGCAGGGGGCTCGGGTTCGTGGCCGAGTTCTTCACGGATCTCGATTACGGCGACGACGGCTCGCTGATCATCACCCGGGTGCACGAAGCGAAGAACCCGGAAGAAGTGGTGGAACGAACCCTGCGAGCCGTCACCGAAGGCAAGGCCACGTCGATCAATGGTTCTGAGATCCCGATGCGGGCGGACTCTGTGTGCGTGCACTCCGACACGCCCGGCGCGGTCGATCTCGCGGTCGCAGTCCACTCGGCCCTCCAGCCCTACCTCGAAGGGAACTGAACATGGCGCGTCACGAGGTCAAGTCGCCGATCCCGGGCACCCTGTACCGGCGACCCGACCCCGACAGTGACCCATTCGTCGAGGAAGGCCAGGAGGTGAAGGAGGACGACACCATCTGCCTCGTCGAGGTCATGAAGAACTTCCATCCGGTCAATGCGGGCGTGGCCGGCAAGGTGGTCGAGTTCCTGGTCGAGGCCGAGGACGAGGTGGGCGCCGGCGAAACCGTCGCCGTCATCGAGAGCACGTGAAACGGCTGCTGGTCGCCAACCGGGGCGAAATCGCGCTCCGGGTCGTGCGGGCGGCCAAGGACCTCGGTATCGAGACCGTCGCCGTGTTCAGCGAGGCCGACGCCGAGGCGGCGCACGTGCGCCTGGCCGATGCCGCCGTGGCCATCGGGAAATCGCCGGTCGGGAAGAGCTACCTGCGAAGCGACGCGATCGTCGAAGCCGCCGTCGAAGCGGGCGCCGACGCCGTCCATCCCGGTTATGGCCTCCTGTCGGAGCGGGCCGATTTCGCCCGGGCGGTCGAAGCGGCGGGGCTGACCTTCGTCGGGCCCGACGCCGACGCGATCGACAAGATGGGCGACAAGGTGGCGGCCCGGGTCGCCGCCGACAAGGCGGGAGTGCCGACGGTCCCCGGCAGCGACGGAGCCGTGGGCAGCGTCGACGAGGCGGCGTCCATAGCGGATTCGATCGGCTATCCCGTCATGATCAAGGCGGCCGGCGGTGGCGGCGGCCGGGGCATCCGGGTCGTCCGCGACGAAGCGGCGCTGCGCAAGGAATTCCCGATGGCGTCGGGGGAGGCCGGCAAGGCGTTCGGCGATCCCCGCATGTATCTGGAGCGGTTCGTGGAGCGCGCCCGGCACGTCGAGGTGCAGGTGTTGGGCGACGGGAGCGACGTCATCCATCTCTTCGAGCGGGAGTGTTCGCTGCAGCGGCGCCGGCAGAAGGTCGTCGAGGAAGCGCTGTCGCCGGGAATCTCCTCCGAGACGCGTGAGGGGATGACCACGGCGGCGGTCGACCTCGCGAAGGCGGTCGGTTACCGCAGTGCCGGCACGGTCGAGTTCCTGGTCGACGACGAGACGGGCGACTTCTTCTTCATGGAGATGAACACCCGCATCCAGGTCGAGCATCCGATCACCGAGTGGATCTGCGGCGTCGACCTCGTGGCCGAGCAGCTGCGCATCGCCGCCGGTGAAGGGCTCCGGCTCGCCCAGGACGACATCGATCCGCGGGGCACAGCCATCGAGTTCCGGCTGACCGCCGAGGATCCGGGGAATGATTTCTTCCCCTGCCCGGGGCCGGTCGAGCGGGTGAACATGCCGTCCGGGCCGTGGGTCCGGGTTGACACCTGGCTCGAGGGTGGTGGCGAGGTCACGCCGTTCTACGACTCGCTGCTGGCCAAGGTGATCGTCTGGGGCGCCGACCGAACCGAGGCGATTGCCCGCTCCCGGCGGGCGCTTGCCGAGATCGTCGTCGAGGGCGTTCAGACCACGGTGCCGTTG
>JAICGL010000232.1 GCA_025923175.1 Acidimicrobiia bacterium | reverse complement strand
CTCTGGCGCAGGGCCGTGATTGCTTCCGCGTCGATGACCACCTCCTCGGTCGCGTTCGGGGCAAGCGGTACCTGTGTCAGCCGGACCGAGGCCTCGTACGAGATGGCGAGGCGACCGGGGTCGGCGTGGATGACGTGCGTTCGGCCGCCGCGATCGGTGGCCATCTCTGAGACTGGGTTGAAGGGCTCCGCGCCATTCAGGGTGACGCCGAGGCGCTCATCCAGGGTGTCTCCGGCGGTACTCGCCACCGCCACCTGCAGAGCGAGGACTGCGGGAGTGGTCACCTCGAACTCGAGGTAACAGGCCACACGCCGAATGGCGCCGGCGGCGGAGGGCCCGGCCAAGCGGCCAGTATCACCGTGCTCACCGCATCGGGCAAACCGAACCCGACCGTTCAAAGGCCCGTCCAGTAGATCAGTCGAGCGGGGGTGCCTTGTCGGCGGAGCCGCGGACCTGGTCGGCCGGGTACCGCTTCGCATTGGACTCGAGCTTGGTGTCGGCTGCCGAGAGCAGGTCGACGCCGAGGACGTCGGCGAGGCGGACAAGGTAGATGAAGACGTCGGCCAGCTCGTCCGCGATGCGCCGGGCGGTGGTGTCGTCTTGCATCACCTCGGCCGACTCGTCGGGGGTGAGCCATTGGAAGTGCTCGATGAGCTCACCGACCTCACCGACGAGGGCCATCACGAGGTTCTTCGGAGTGTGGAACTGGGCCCAATCGCGCTCGTCGGCGAACTGCCGCAGTGCTGCGGTCAGGTCTTCGATCCGGTCACTCATGCCGGCAGGTCTGCGCCGACCAGGTCGAGCAGGGCGCGGTACTTCTCGTCGGCGGCTTCGGGGGTGGCGGCGATGCAGGTAGCGCCGAGCTTGCCGGTGGTCGGGAGAGCGCCGAGCAGGTGGAGGGCAATACCCGTACCGGTGGCCGGGTCGAAGGAGAGGCCACTGCGGTCGACCTCCGAGATCACGTCGGCGGGGCTGCGGCCCTTGAGCCGGCTGGACTTCAGGTTGTCTGTGGCCACGTAGTAGCGGGCTTCGCCGTCCGGACGGCACAGTTCGCCGGTGAAGAGGTCGTAGCGGCTGCCGGTCGCCAGGCGGGCCATCCAGAACGGGTGGGTGGTTCCCCCGAGCCGGAGGTTGATCTCGCTCAGGTAGACCTTCTGGCCGACAACCAGGAAGTCGATCCCGAAGGAACCCACGACGCCCTGTTCGGCGAGGACCTGGCCGATCTTCTGCGCCTCTCGCTGGATCGTGAGCCGATAGTCCGGGTGGGCCGGGAACCTGCACCCCAGGTAGATCTGGTTCTGAGGCCCGCCGAGGATCTGGTCGTGGGTGGAGAGAATTTCCACCGCGCCCGCCGGTGAGATGCGCAGCTGGGCGCTCGGTGACCGCAGCTCAGGGTCACGCAGCAGTGTTTCCACCACCCCGCCCTGTGCCGCCATCTTGGCCAGGTATGTCGGCCAGCTCTCGTCGGGTGAGCAGAAGAGCGTCTTCGAGGTGGGCAGCGGGTCGGCCAGGCCGTCCACGTCGATGATCACATTGCCCAGCCCGGAGAAGCAGTTGTTGAGCTTGATCACCACCGCCTCCGGTGCCGGCTGGCCGGACACCAGCGCGTTGGTTGCGGCGGTGATTTCGTCGATGGTGAAAAGGTCCTCCGAGCCGGGCAGCACGCCGACGCCGGCTCGCCGCGCCACCTTGCGGGCGCCACTCTTCGAGCCCAGCGCTCCGAGCTCGGATCGGGGTCCATCGACCGAAACCCCGAGCGCCTCGGCCAGCTCGTGTTCGACCGGGGTGGCGATGAACGGCAGCAGACGGGCGCGGGCCGGATCGCCGACCGCGTCGCGCAGCCGGCCCAGCACTTCCGAATCGCTGAGCAGCTTGGCCGTCAGCCAACCCAATTCGGCGTCTCCGGCGTCGACCAGCGCAAGCCGCCGACGAGCGTCGGCCGGATCCGGCAGGAAGCGGAGGTAGTAGTCGATGATTGCCGGATCGATGGCTGTCGACGTGGTGTAGACGACTCTTGCCGCAGGATCAGCGAGGAGCAAAAGGAAGCACAGCAACCGCTCTTCGTAGAAGACGACGCCGGTGACGTTGCGCAGGTCCTCGATCGCCAGCGTCAGGGACGGGACGACGACGATCGTCGCGCCTGCTCCCCCGAAGGTGTCGCTCCCGCCGCCGCCTGCTCCCGCCACGTGTCAGTTCTCGAACTCGAAGATCCACCAGTCGTCGGCCATCAGCCGGCCGGGGTACCCGCTTCCGTCGTTCCAGCCGGTCAGGCGGACCTTGGCCTTCTTGCCGGCGTAGGCACCCGTGCCGGAGACGACACTGTTTTCCGTGGGGCGGGCACCGACGAGGAAGCCGCCGGGCCGCTGCGGGTCGGGAACCACGCTCACCTGGGCATGGTTGGTGATCTCGCCGTCGGGCAGGCGGAACGTCGTCACGGCGTCGAATACCTGGCACGGCGGCGGGGTGGTGGTCGAGCAGAACACCGAGTCGGTGGCCGTGCCGATCTTCTCCCCCGTCAAGTTCGAATGGACGTCGAACTCGAAGACCGTCCGCATCGGGTCGGTCGATGTGTTCTCCCGCATCCCTCGCGTGTTGAGCGACATGAACGTGTCGGTCCGGAAGCCGGGCGGGCCGCCGGCGGAGCTCACCGGTTCGAAGAGCAATGCTTCGCCGGCCAGCGCAGCCGACATCACCAGCGCCAGGAGGACGACAAGACGGTTCAGGGGCATTGGGGTTATTTCTCCATCACGAAGGTGAAGGACGCGTCGCCATTGGCGGCGACCGTCATCTCGAGCTCCGGACGGTAGATGCCGTCGGTCTTGTTGGCGGGCTCGTTCGGGAAGTACAGCTGGGTCGTGAGGACCTCGCCGCCGGGCCGGCGCACCTTCACGTGGAAGTGGCGGGTGCGGCCGGGGTACAGGCCGGGCTTGACCGTGGTCAGCCCGAACGCGCCGTTGGCGTCGGTGTACTGGTGGCCGCGCAGCTTGTAGCCCTCGTTGTCGTAGACCCCGTTACCGTCGCACTGCCAGAAGTCGAGCAGCGTGCCGGGCACCGGCGTGCAGGCGGTGTCGACGACGGTGCCGGTCAGCTTCATCGGGATGCCGGGCGCCCCGTCGCCGGTGAAGTCGTTCCGTTGCGGCGAATCCGCCGTCCAGTAGGGACCCTCGGTCTGCTTCGGCGTCGGATCGTCGTCGCAGGCGGGCGTGGCGGCCAGCGTCCCGGTCTCGGCGCGAGCCGGGACGAAGCGGAGGAGCGCCGCACCCAGTGGCAGCGCGGCGAGGCTGGCGAGGACCCGCCGGCGAGGCACAGACTGTTCGGCCATCACCTCAGCTTGCCACGGCGCCTGGCTGTCGAGCGACGCGTGGGGTGAACGAGGGATGAGCAACCACTACCCGTTGGTGGTGATGCGCTCCGGGGTGATGAAGACCGCCGTGCGGCGCTCTTCGGCCATGACCCGGTCGTACTCCGCCCAGTCGTCATGGGTGCCGCCGGCGGCGGTGAAGATGTCGCGCAGGAGCTGGGGAAGCTGTTCCGCCGGGAAGTCTGGTCGGGGGTGATCGGGCCCGAGGATGTCGACGGGGCCCTCGATGGACACCCATTCCCAACCGGCCCTGAACACGGCGTTGGCCCGACCCGCCGTCGCCAGCAGCCGTAGCTTGTAGGCGCTGCCGCGGGCCACCAGGGCGACGGTCGGCTCCTTCGTCAGCGGGTGATCGAACACGCCCGCGTTCACCAGCGACGAATGGACGCTGCCGTCGGCCCGGGTCGTCGACACGACGGCCAGGCCCTTGTCGGCGCCCGCCAGGCGGCGGACGAGCTCGAGATCTGCCCTCATTTGCCCGAGGCTACCGGCTGCCGCCCGTCCCCGCGAATGGTGCCCCCGAGCCCGGGAACGGGTACAGGCAACATATGCAAACGGTTGAGCCGATCGCGCTCTGGTGGGGCGAAGAGGCCGCCTGCCCTGTGGTGGCCGTGGCGATCCACGCCGGGCACGCCCTCCGGGACGAGGTGGCCGACTTGACCAGCGTGCCGGCGGCGCGCCGCTTCCGGGAGGAGGACCCGGGCACAGCCGAATGGTCGATGTGTTTCCCCACCCGCCTCGTCGCCGGTCGATCCCGCTTCGAAGTTGACCTCAACCGGCCGCGCGACACCGCCGTCTACCTCCGGCCGGACGACTGCTGGGACATCGAGCCCTGGCACTGCGCGCTGCCCGCCGGGGTGACCGAGCGATCCCTGGCCGTCTACGACGCCTTCTACTCGGTGCTGGCCGGAATCCTCGACCGGGCCGAGGAAATGTTCGGCCGGTTCGTGGTGCTGGACCTCCACAGCTACAACCATCGGCGTGGCGGCCCGGAGGCTCCACCGGCGGACCCCGCCGGCCATCCGGACGTCAACGTGGGAACCGGATCAATGGACCGGGACCGGTGGGCGCCGGTGGTCGAACGGTTCATGGCCGACCTCGGGTCGATCAAAATGCCGCCGGGCGACGGTTCACTCGATGTGCGGGAGAACGTCGTCTTCCGGGGCCGGGAGCTGGCCCGCTGGGTCCACGACCGGTATCCCGAGACAGGGTGCGCACTCGCCATCGAGGTGAAGAAGTTCTTCATGGACGAGCACACGGGCCGGCTCGACGAAGAGCTCACCGGCGCCATGGGCGACGCCCTGGCTGCCACCTTGCCCGGGATCGTCGACGCGTTGGGCAGCCCGCCCCGATGAGCCGCCCACCCCTCCCCGACTTCAAGGCCGATCCCGAAGCATTCGCCGCTTCGGTCGACCGGCGCCTGACAGCCGGCCAGGGGGTACGCCGGGCAGTGCCGGGAGGCTGGCTCCACATGGATCGGCCTCTGCCCTTCCTCTGCGTGTACCGCCACCCGCCGGAGGGTGCGATCGACGGTGCCGAGCGGCTGGTGCTCAGCCAGGCCTCGCATCTCAGCATCTCCGACGAACCGTCAATGTCGCCGGCCGTCAGCGCCCAGGTCGCCGCCCTCGGCCGCCGCCTGTCCGACCGCTTCGGTTCCTTCCTGGTGATCGAGGTGTGGCCGGTCGCCGGCGGTGACACGTTCTGCGTCCACGCTCCACCGAACGAACCCGCCAGCACGGTCGCCGCTCTGGCCGACGCCCTCAAGCACGTCGACGTCCTGAACACACCCGCCCAGGTCGACACCGTCGCCGATCCGGCCCCGGCGCCGCCGGGCGCACCGCCACTGCTCACCCCCGACGAGCAGCGCGCCACAGGTGTCCTCCTGATCGGCCTGGAGGTCCCCGGGTTCTTCCTCGATCCCGCAGGCCGGGCCTTCCCGGCGGTGCTCCGGCGACTCCAGCACGATCTCGGACGGGCCCTCCAACAGGCTGCGTTCGAGTTCTCCACCGTGCAGACGAATCTCCGACCGGAGCACTTCCGCGCGCTCGGGCCGCGCCGGCTGCTCAAAGCCACCCGGCAGGCCGACCGGCGGCTGGCCGAGATCGCCGAGCGGATCGACTACCTCCTGGCGATCACCCCGCTCAACACCGATGACGCCTGGGATGAGTTCCGCGACGGCGGGTTCGCAGCCGACCCGACGTTCCACTACCGCCCGCTGACGAACGACCCCGACCTGCTCAAGCGGGCCCTCTACGCCGTGCCCCTCGAAGATGTGGAGGACCCGTCGCTGGCGGCGATCTTCCGGGCGCAGCGCCAGTATCTCGACCGCCAGGTGAGCCTGCTCGAAGACCGGAATTCGGACGCCTTCCTCCCGACAAGCCTCCAGCTCTACGGAGGCGTCGAAGACGAGCTGTTCAACCTGGCCGAATCCGTCCTTACCGCGATCCAGGAGCGGGGGCTGGCCGGAGCCGAGTGCGAAGTGGCGGCCGTGCCGTGCCTCGATGCCAACACTTTCGCCGCTCGGGCGCGCCGGGAGCTGGAGCGTTACCGGCGGGGTGAGGAGGAGCATGACCCGCTGGGCGCCACGGTCTCGGTCCGCGATGACGTCCCCGGGGTATTGGTCTCCCACGGCGACCTCCTGGTCGGCGCAGGGGTGCAGATCCCCGAGCGGCGGGTCGAGGCGCTCCTGCAGCACGAGGTCGGCACCCACATCGTCACCGCCGTCAACGGCGCAGCGCAGCCCCTCCGTCTTCTGTCGGCCGGCCTGGCCGGCTACGAGGAGACCCAGGAGGGACTGGCCGTCCTCGCCGAGTTCGTCGTCGACGGCCTCACGGCGGACCGGTTGGCGACACTGGCCGCCCGGGTCGTGGCCGTCGGCCGCCTCCTGTCCGGGGCCACCTTCACCGAAACGTTCCACGACCTCCACGACGCTCACGGTTTGACCGCCGCGCAGGCCTTCCGCGTCACGATGCGCGTGTACCGCTCCGGCGGCCTGACGAAGGACGCCATCTACCTGCGTGGTCTCAACCGTCTCCTGCGCCACCTCGCCGATGGCCACCCGCTCGATCCGCTGCTCGTCGGCAAGGTGCCGCTGGACTACGTCCCCGTCATGCAGGAACTGCGCTGGCGTGGCGTCCTGCGAGGCCCTCGCCTGCAACCCCGGTGGCTGGATCCCCAAGCGACTCCCGGCGCGCAGGAACGGCTGGCCGCCATCCGGGCAGGGCTCGGACTGCT
>JAICGL010000231.1 GCA_025923175.1 Acidimicrobiia bacterium | reverse complement strand
GGTCTCGATGAAACGCCGGTACCAGGTGCTCAGCCGGTCGGGCGGCGGACCGCCCTGCAGCGGCGCCAGCGGGAAGCGGGGCGGCCGGCCGCGGGTGTCACGAGAGACGAAGGCCAGCCCGGCCACCAGTGCCAGGGGCCGGTCGGCCGGGTCGAGGTGAGGCAGGACGTTGGCCATGGCGGTCAACACCGTGAGGCCGGCCCCCCAGCCACCGGCGCGGTAGCGCGTGCCGAAGTCCACGCCCGTCCGCACGATGTCCTCGGCGGGGACGCCGGCGTCGAGCAGGCCGAGGACCGCCTTGGCCATGACCAAACTGATCCCCTGCTCGAGCCCTTCCTCCAGCCGCTGCTGCAGGTGGGCTCGCCGGTCCGACTCGGGCGACATGACGACCACGACCTGGCCGTCCTCGATCTCGACCGGGTAGGCCCGCACGTCGTCGGCCCAGGGGTCGAGGGTGCCGCCGGAGCGAAGGTCGAAGCGGGCGTTGTGCCAATGGCACGTGACAAGGCCGCTCTCCACCGTGCCCCGGTGGAGCGGGAAACCCATGTGGGGGCAGCGGTCGTCGAGGGCGAAGGGCGCCCCGTCGCTCCAGAACACGCAGACGGGCTGGGCCCCCGCCTTGCCCGTCAGGCACCCCGCCCGCTGTAGCTCGGCGAGCGTCCCGATCGTAACTCGATCCTCCATCGCCCTACATTCCACCGCATGTCGACCGCAGGGCTGCACATTGAGGCTCGGGGAACGGGCCCCGCCATCGTTTTCACACATGGCTTCGGCCGGGCAAGCGAGACCTGGGCGGCACAGGTCGACGCTCTGGCCGGCGACCACCACGTGGTGACGTGGGACATGCGGGGCCACGGCAAGTCGGAGGTGCCGGCGGGGCTCTACGCCCGGGAGGACGCTCTGGCCGATCTGGGCGCCGTCGTCGATGCCGCCATGGCCGAAAGCGGTGGTCCGGCCCTGCTGGTCGGGCACTCGCTGGGCGGCTACTTCTCGCTGGCCTACACGCTGGGGCGGCCCGAGACCGTGCGCGGGCTGGCGTTGCTCTCGACCGGGCCCGGCTTCCGCAACCCGGACAGCATGGCGAAGTACAACCGCGGCGTCGCCGTGATGGCGTCGGCGGCGGGGCTGACCGACAACACGGCGCATGTCGCCCTCCACCACGATTCGATGGTCATCGACCGCCTCGCCGAGATCACGTGCCCGACCGTGGTGATCTGCGGGGCGGACGACCGGCCGGTCTACGTGAACGGCGTCCGTTACCTGGCCGATCGGTTGGCGTCAGCCACGCTCGTCGAAATCGAAGGCGCCGCCCACGAACCCCACGTCGACAAGCCCGACGAGGTGACCGCCGCCCTCCGGGCCCACGAGGCCCTCCTCGCCGGCCGATAAGCACCGCTTCGGCGTTCATTTGCGACGGACGGGTGTCGCAGATGAACGCCGGTCGTGCCGGGCCGTATCAGACTGGGGCTGATGCGGATCGCCGTCGTCGTCAAACAGGTCCCGGCTTTCGCCGAGCTGGCCCTCGACGCCGACGGCCGCCTGATCCGCACCGGCCTTCCACTGGAGCTCAACCCCTACTGCCGCCGGGCCGTCTCCCAGGCCGTGGAACTGGCCCCAGCCGGGACGGAATCGACCGTGACGGTGGTCACGCTGGGGCCGCCGGCGGCGGAAGACACGCTGCGGGAGGCGATCGCCTGGGGGTTGGAGCGGGGGTGCGATGTCGACGGGATTCTCGTCAGCGATCCCGCCTTTGCCGGGTCCGACACGCTGGCCACCGCCCGGGCCCTGGCGGCTGCGCTGCGCCTCACCGGCCCCTACGACCTGGTCCTCGCCGGGCGGAACTCGGTCGACTCCGAGACGGGCCAGGTTCCGCCGGAGCTGGCCGAACTGCTCGGGGTCCCGCTGCTGACCGGCGTCCGGGAGCTGCGCCTCGAGGGGGCAACAGTGCGGGCCCGCTGCGAGCACGACGACGGCTGGGCCGAGGTCGAGGCCGCGCTCCCGGCCCTGCTGACGTGCGCCGAACGGCTGATCCAGCCGTGCAAGGTCGACGCTGACGGCCGGGCGGCGGTGCCCGCCGAGCGGATCGGGCGGCTGGCCGCCGCCGATCTCGGGCCCGGGCCCTGGGGCCAGGCGGGCAGCCCGACCTCGGTCGGCGCCGTGCGGGTCCACGAGGTCAGCCGTGAGGGGATCGTGCTCGACGGCCCGGTGGAGGTCCAGGTCCGCAAGGCGGTCGACGTGCTGGTCCGCCGCGGGGCGCTGGCCGCCCGGCCCGACGGCGCCGGTCGCGGCCGGGGCGAAGCAGTCCCCCGCCCCGGGAACCGGACGGGACCGGCCGTCGCCGTCGTCCTCGAGGCGGACAGGCCGCACGTGGCCCAGGAGCTTCTGAGTGCCGCCGCCGAACTGGCCGAGGCGATCGACGGGCACGTCGTCGCCCTAGCCGAGCCGGCGGAGGCCGACCCCGCTCGTCTCGGCGCCTGGGGCGCCGACGAGGTGGTGGTGCTGGCGCCGTTGTCGTTCACGACGACCGCTGCCGAACCGGCGTTCCTCACCGCGGCCATACCCCGGTCAGGAACGCCGGTTGGTGAGACCGGCGGCACACTGGCGCCCGAGGACGTCGCTGGCGCCATCGCCGGGTGGGCGGAGCAGGCCCGGCCGTGGGCGGTGCTGGCGCCGAGCACGGCGTGGGGACGGGAGGTTGCCGGCCGGGCGGCGGCCCGCCTCGGCGCCGGCCTGACCGGCGACGCCGTCGGCTTCGACGTCGAGGACGGCCGCCTCGTCGCCTGGAAGCCCGCCTTCGGTGGCCAGGTCGTGGCGGCGATCACCGCCTCGTCGCCGGTGCAGATGGCAACCGTCCGGCCCGGCATGCTTCCCCGCCGCGAGCCCCGCCGGGACGGCGCCGTCACCACCCGTCTCGACGTCGTATCCCGCAGCCGGACGCGGACCCTCGCCCACGCCCGCGACGACGACACCAACGTCCTGGCCGAAGCGGCCGTGGTAGTGGGCGTCGGCGAGGGTCTCCGCCCCGAGGACTACGCGGCGCTCGATCCTCTCCTCGGCGTGCTCGGCGCCGAACTCGGCGCCACCCGCAAGGTGACCGACAAGGGCTGGCTGCCCCACGCCCGCCAGATCGGCCTCACCGGCCGCTCGATCGCGCCGAATCTCTACGTCGCCGTCGCCCTGAGCGGGAAGTTCAACCACATGGTCGGCGTGCGCTCGGCGGGGACGATCCTGGCCATCAACGAGGAGCGGGACATGCCCGTCTTCGCCGCCGCCGACGTCGGCATCATCGGCGACTGGCGGGAGGTCGTTTCCGCCCTCGTCACCGAGCTCCGCTCCCGCCTGTGAACTACGGCCGCGGCGGCGCCGACTCGGCGACGTACCGGCGGACCGCCCCGAGGACCAGCAGCACGGAACCGGCGCTGGTGGCAACCAGCACTGCGCTACGGAGGCCGGGATCGGCGTCGAGCGGCCCGGGCCCGTACCAGCGGAGCTCCTGAGTGAACGGCAACGTGACGATGTTGACGAACAGCTGCATGACCAACAGGACCAGCACGACCGCCATGGCCACACCGAGCCCGCCGGCGATGAGCAGCGTCCCGACCAGCATGAGGACGCCGCCGCGCTGACGCACGAAATCCAGCCTCCGGCGCCGCCCCGGAGGCGGCGGAGGCTTCCCCGGCGGTGGTGGCGGCGGCGGAGGCGGCGGGGGTGCCCCGGCGTGGCCCACGCGGCAACGGTACCGTGACGGCTCATGGAGGAGGCGGGGCCGCACCCGGCGTGGCGCATCCTGTACGGAGTGGTCGTGGCGCTGGTGGCCCTCGGCGGGCTCGTGACGATCGTCGAGTGGGCCCACCGGGGCGGCGAGCTGCCCGGGGGCGGGATGCCGGTCACGGGCCGGGTGATCCAGGAGGAGCCCGGATTCAGCGGTTCGCTGGCCATCGTCGAGGTCGCCTACGACGCCGGCGGGAAAGAGCGCCGGGCCCGCCTCCCGGTGGCCGGGAGCGACGAGCAACCGCAGGAACCGACGTACCGCCCGGGCGACACCGTCGCCCTGCTCGTCTCCCGAGAGAACCCCGAGCGCGTCCAGCCGGCGAACTGGAATTCGGACACGCCCAACTCGCCGATCCCGGGCTGGATGTTGGCGCTGGGCGCCGCCGGGCTCATGGCGGCTCTGTCCGCCCGAGCCCTCAAAAGTTGGCGGAGGGAGAGGGATTTGAACCCTCGGTGAGGCTTTACACCCCACAACCGCTTAGCAGGCGGTCACCTTCGGCCTCTCGGTCATCCCTCCAAGCGTTCGCCAGTGTAGGGCACCGGCCGGTCGGCCACCGCGGTGAGCCCGGGCAAAAAGCGCAGTGCCGGGGGCAGGTTGGGTATGAAGGCCAACCCTTGGAGAACCCGCCGTTTCCTCTGAGTCGCTCCTGGGAGATTCGTTGGAGCGCAGTTGTTCCTTTTGTGCGCCGGGAGGCGGCTACCGTCGGCGCTGTTCATGTCGATCGCCAATCGTTGTCAACGCGCCCTCGTCCTCGTCCTCGCTGTCCTGACCGCCGGCGTCGGCGCGGGGCGGCCGGCTCAAGCGGCTGACGCCCCGGCGGCCGCCGGGTACTGGCTGGCGGGGGCCGACGGGAAGGTCTATCGCTTCGGTTCGGCGCCCGAGCTCGGATCGGCCACCAATCTGAACCAGCCGGTGGTCTGTATGACCTCGACCGCCTCGGGCGGCGGGTACTGGCTCGTGGCGCGCGACGGCGGTGTGTTCGCCTTCGGCGATGCCGGCTTCCTGGGTTCGACGGGCGCCACCCTCCTCAACCGGCCGATCGTCGGCATGGCCGCCACACCGACCGGCACGGGGTACTGGCTGGTGGCGGCCGACGGCGGCGTCTTCGCCTTCGGCAATGCCGCCTTCTACGGCTCGACCGGCGGCACCCGGCTCAACCAGCCGATCGTCGGGATGGCGGCGACAACGACCGGCCGGGGGTACTGGCTCGTCGCCCGTGACGGCGGCGTGTTCGCCTTCGGCGATGCCGCCTTCTTCGGGTCGACCGGAGCGATCAAGTTGAACCAGCCGATCACCGGCATGGCGGCCACCCCGACGAGCCGCGGGTACTGGCTGGCCGCCGCCGACGGTGGCGTGTTCGCCTTCGGCGACGGGCGGTTCCTCGGAGCGGCCACTGGGCGGCCGGCCTCCAACCCCGTCGCCGGCGTCGCCGCCACCGCTTCAGGAGCCGGCTACTGGCTGGTGGCCCGGGACGGCGGCGTCTTCGCCTTCGGCGATGCGGCCTACGCCGGCTCCGCCGCCGGCGCAACCTCCGACGCTGTCGTCGGCATCGCCCCCGTCGGCCGGCCCGGCGGGTGCGGCGGTTTCGAGGAGACCGTCGACACCCCGGCCGACCGGCTGGCCGAAGCGACCCGTTTCGCCGCCGGACGGGCCGGCACCGCCGGCTTCGCCCTCATCGACACGACGAACGGGAAGGTGCACGGCAACGATGACAGCGGAGTGGCGCTCCGGTCGGCGTCGATCGTGAAGGTCGTCATCGGCATGCGCCTCTTCGCCCGGGCCCAGGAGCAGAAGCGCGGCCTCACCGCCGCGGAGCAGTCGGACCTGGCGGCGATGATCCGGGTGAGCGACAACGACGCCGCCACCCGGCTGTGGTCGTCACTCGGCGGGCCCGCCGTGATCAGCTGGGTCCGCAAGGTGACCGGCGTCCGCAACACCCACCCGCCGGGCAATCCCGGCTCGTGGGGCTTCACCACCACCACCGCCCGGGACATGGCCCTGATCCTCAACGCGCTGGCCCACGCCCGAGGCATCAACGCCGCGAACCGGAATGCGCTCCTGCGGGAGATGCGCCAGGTGACGCCGTCGCAGCGCTGGGGGATCGCTGCCGCCGTGCACCGTGCCGACCCGGCGGTGAAGAACGGCTGGTACCCCGACACCGATGCACCCGTCTGGCGGGTCCTGTGCACCGGCGTCGTCGACCACGCCGGCCGCGCCAACCGCTGGGTGCTCGTCGTCACGACCCGCTACCCCGCCAACCTCGGCATGACCTACGGCCAGCAGACCTGCTCGGGCATCGCAGCCCGCGCCCTGCCGCCCGACATCTAGCCTCGGTCGAGGCACTAAACCTCGACGACGGCGCCTTCCCAGGGCCCGACCTCGACCGCAGCGGCCACCGCTTCGCCGTCGCGCTCCCGGCGCGTCGATAGGCGGATCCGGCCGGACGAACCCAAGTCGACCGCGTCGGTCGCGTCGGAGAGGTTCAGTGCCACGGCGAAGCGCTCGCCCCGGGAGAAGGCCCACAGCCCGTCCGGTGCAGGCAGGGACTTGTAGCCGCCGCTGGTCAGGTCGGGTTCCGAACGGCGCAGGGCGATGAGGTCGCGGGTGAGCAGCAGCATGGAGTTCGGATCGTCGCGCTGCTCCTCCACCGTCACCGCCGCCTGCGACGAAAGCGGTAGCCACGGTTCGGCCTCGGGCGCGGTGAAGCCACCACCGGGCTGCGGAGACCACGGCATCGGCGTCCGGCAGGGGTCCCGGCCGGGCCCGGCGTCATAGGTGCCCGTCCCGACGGGGTCGCGCCGTTGGCCCGGCGGCACCGGCACGTCGCACATCCCC
>JAICGL010000230.1 GCA_025923175.1 Acidimicrobiia bacterium | reverse complement strand
TGCAGCCTTGATCGCCAGGAAGATCCGACGATCCTCGCCTGCTCGAACTTCATGTCGGGCGTGCGCATCTTCGACATCCGGAATTTTGCCGCTCCCCAGGAGATCGCCTACTACAACCCGGGCGGCGACGGGAAGGCCATGCCGGGGTCATATGGGGGCCACACGTCCGCGTACACGACCGCCTCGCCCCGCATCATTGCGGAAACCGGCGAGATCTGGTTCACCGATATGGACGGTGGCTTCTTCGTGACGAAGCTCGCCGATGGAGTCTGGCCGCTCAAACCCTGAGGAGGGCTACCTCGCCGCCTGTTCGAAGGCGGCCCGGACGTCGTCGGGGATCGGGACCGAACCGCCGCTGAGGGGTTTGACGGAGACATAGGTCACTACGCCGGTGCAGACGGGCCGGCCTTCGACGGTGGCCCGGTATTCGAGGTCGAAGGACTTCGTGCCGAGGCGGGTCGGTATGACGGCGATGTCGATCTCGTCGTCGAAGCCGGCCGGGCCCTGCCAGTCGAGTTGGGCTTTCACGACCATCACGTCGAAGGTGGAGAAGAAGACCTCTTTGGGCGGGAAGCCGAGGTGGTCGCAGAAGCGGGTCATGGCGTCGTCGAAGTAGGCCAGCCAATGCCCATGAAAGACGACGCCCTGCTGGTCGACCTCGGCGTAGGTCGGCCGGCGCCGGTGCACGAACGGCATCTCAGCCTCGGAGGCTGGCGCCGTGTTCCTTGGCCATGGCGTCGATCAGGCGCTGCCGCATGCCGCCGACCTCCTCGTCGGTGAGGGTGCGGTCGGAGGCCCGGAAACGCAGGCCGAAGGCCAGGCTCTTCTTGGCCGGGCCGAGCGCCTCGGTGCGGAAGACGTCGAAGAGGTGGACGTCTTCGAGGAGGTCGCCGGCGGCGTGCTGCAGCGTGCGCTGGGCGGCGCCTGACGGCACGCCCTCATCGAGCACGAAGGCAAGGTCGATGGACGACGCCGGATAGCGCGACGGCGTGGCGGCCCGCCGCTCCTTGCGCGGTGAGGCGAGAAGACGGGACAGGTCGAGTTCGAGCGCCGCCACGGGGCCATCGAGTCCGATGCGAGCCCGCACGGCGGGGTCGACCTCGCCCACGGCGCCGAGGCGGGTGCCGTCGACGACGACGAGCGCCGCCCGGCCGGGAGCGAAGCCGGCGACCTCACCGGGCTCCAGGTGCCAGTCGGCCAGTGCCAGCGCCTCGGCCACCGTCTCCAGCCGGCCGATCACGTCGTGGCCGTCGACGGGACGGTTCGGTTCGTGGGGCAGGCGGAACACCGTGCCGGCCAGCACCACCGCGAGGTGCTCCCGTTCGTCAGGCAGCGTCTGACCGGCGGGCGGGGGCAGGAAAACGTGCCCGATCTCGAAGAGGCCGACGTCGGGCAGGCCGTGGCCGGCGTTGAAAGCCACCGCCTTGAGGAGCCCGGGAAGGACGGCCGTGCGGAGCAGCGACTCCTCGGCCCGCAGCGGGTTTTCCAGTTCGATGCCCTCGGCGGGAAGACCGGCGGCGGCCAGATCGGCCGGTGACACCAGGGAGAAGGTGTAGGCCTCGGAAAGGCCCGTGCCGAGCAGGGCGTCGCGCACCGTCCGCCGCCCGAGCTGCACCGCGGTCAGCCCGGCGGACGGCTCCTTCATGCGGGGCAGCGTGCGGGCGATGTTGTTGTAGCCGTGGTGGCGGGCGACCTCCTCGATGAGGTCGATCTCGCGCTCACAGTCGGGTCGATAGGTGGGGACGGTGTACTCGACCGCGCCGTTGGCGCTGCTTCCCGGGGTGAACCCGAGCGGCTCGAGGTGGCCGCGGATCCGGTCGGTGTCGAGGTCGGTGCCGAGCACCTCGTTGACGCGAACCGTGCGTAGCGTGACGGTGATCGGCTCGATCGGCGTCGGGTACTCGTCGAGCGGGCCGGCCGCCGGCTGCCCGGAGGCGATCTCGTTGAAGAGTTGCCAGGCCCTCTCCGCCGCAAGGAAGGTGCCGTTGGGGTCGACACCGCGCTCGAAACGGGCCGACGATTCCGTCCGGAGACCGAGGCGCTTCGACGTGCGGAGGATGCCATCGCTCGTGAAGAACGCCGACTCCAGCAGGACCTCGGTGGTGGCCTCGGATACCTCGGAATCGCCGGCGCCCATCACACCGGCGATTGCCTGCGGCACCCGGTTGGCGTCGCAGATCAGAAGATCCTCGGCCGAGAGGGTCCGCTCGACGTCATCCAGCGTGCGGATCTTCTCGCCCTCGTTGGCCATCCGAACGACGATGCCCCGCCCACCGAGGAGACCGAGGTCGAAGGCGTGGAGCGGCTGGCCCCGCTCCAGCATCACGTAGTTGGTGACGTCGACCACGTTCGAGATCGGCCGCATGCCCGCCTTGGTCAGGCGCTCCGCCATCCAGGCCGGCGACGGCTCCACGGCCACCCGGCCGGTCAGGGCCACGTACCGCGGGCAGCGATCAGGTGCCTCCACCACGAGCGAGGCCGGCGACAGTTCGATGGTGGCGCCCACCGCCGGCGTGGGCAGCGTAAACGGCACGCCGAGTGCTGCCGCAAGGTCGCGGGCCACACCGGCGATCGACATGGCGTCGGGCCGGTTGGGGGTGATCTCGAGGTCGAAGACGATGTCGTCGAGCTTGAGGACCGTGCGCAGGTCCTCGCCCAGGGGCGTGTCGGGCGGCAGGATCATGATCCCGCTGTGATCGTCGGACAGCCCGAGCTCGTCGGGGGCGCAGAGCATCCCGTCCGAAAACTGCCCACGGATCTTGCGGCGTTCGAGCTTGAACCCGCCGGGCAGCTCGGCGCCGGGCGGGGCCCAGGGCACCACGTCGCCGACGACATAGTTGTGGGCGCCGCACACGACCCGCACGGCGTTGCCGTCACCGGGGTCGACGTCGACCAGCGCCAACCGGTCGGCGTCGGGGTGCTTCTCGACGGCGAGCACCTTGACCGTCCGCACGCCCGAGATGTCGCGCCCGGGGGCGGCGATGCCCTCGACGATGAGGCCGATCTCGTTGAGCCGGTCGGCCAGGTCGAGGGGCTTACCCTCGATGGGGGCGAAGTCGCGGAGCCAGGAGAGAGGGGCCTTCATTCCATACCCTCGCTAGAACTGCTTGAGGAACCGGATGTCGTTCTCGAAGAACGACTTGATGTGCTCGACGCCGTAGCGAACCATGGCCATCCGCTCGAGCCCGAAACCGAAGGCGAAGCCGGTGTAGCGCTCGGAGTCGTAGCCGACGGCGCGGAACACGTTGGGGTCGACCATCCCGCAGCCGCCGAGCTCCAGCCAGCCGGTCTTCGAGCAAACCGAGCAGCCGGCGCCGTCGCAGACGAAGCACGTGACCTCGAACTCGGCGCTCGGTTCGGTGAAGGGGAAGTAGCTGGGCCGCAGGCGCGACGTGTGACCCGGACCGAAGTAGGCCCGGGTGAAGGCGTCGATGGTGCCGGCCAGGTCGCCGAAGGTGATGCCCTCATCGACGACGAGGCCTTCGATCTGGTGGAAGACGGGCGAGTGGCGGGCGTCGAGCGTGTCGCGCCGGTAGCAGCGGCCGGGCATCACCGTGTAGACGGGCGGCTGGCGCGACTCCATGACGCGGATCTGCACCGGGGAGGTGTGGGTGCGCAGCACCACCTCTTCGGGCCGGCCGAGCTTGACGTAGAGCGTGTCCCACATGGAACGGGCCGGGTGGGCCTGAGGCATGTTGAGCGCCTCGAAGTTGTAGAAGTCGGTCTCGACCTCGGGCCCTTCGGCCACCTCGTAGCCGAGGCCGAGGAAGACCTCCTCCAGCTCCTGCTGGACCTGCGTGATCAGGTGGAGATGACCCCGTCCGAGGCCGCGCCCGGGGAGGGTGAGGTCAAGGCGGTCGAGAACCTCGCCGGCGCCGTCGCCCAGCGCTGCCTTGCGGGCCTCGATGAGTTCGTTGACCGCCGCCTTGTAGCCCGAGACGGCCTGACCAGCCTTGGGCCGCTCGTCGGGGGCGAGATCCTTGATGCCCTGGTTCGCGGCGGTGGCGGCCGAACGCTTGCCGAGAAAGGTCCGCTCGAACTCCTCGAGGTCGGACGCCGTCTCCACCTTGTCGATCTGTTCTTTTGCCCGGGCCAGCTCTTCGTCGAGCAGGGCCGTCAATTCCGAAAGCGTCACGAGCTGCCGTCTCCGTCGCCGAAGGTCTTGTCGAAGGCGTCGGCCGGAAGGGTAAAGGAGAAGGTCGACCCCTCTCCCAGCCGGCTCTCGGCGGCAATGCGCCCGCCGTGCGCCTCCACCAGACCCCGGGCGATGTAGAGGCCCAGGCCCGACCCGCTCGGCCGACCACCCTCGGAGCCCCGGAAGAACTTGTTGAAGAGCCGGGGGAGCTCGGCCGGCGGGATGCCCTTGCCGACGTCGTGGACGGCGATAGTGAGCTCCTTGCGGCTCTCGTCGTAGACACCCTCGACCCGGACGTCGGGGCTGCCGGCGTACTTGGCGGCGTTCTCCAGGAGGTTGGTGAGCACCTGCTCGACTTTGTCGGGGTCGGCGTACACCCGGGGGAGCTCGCCCGGGAAGGCGACCGACACCTCGAGCTCGGGATAGGCGATGCGGACCTTCTCCACCACCACTTCGGCCAGGCCGGCGATGTCGACCATCTGGCAGCGGAGGCGGAGGCGGCCGGTCTCCAGCCGGGAGATGTCGAGCAGTTCGGTGATCAGCCGGGTGACACGATCGGCGTCGGACTGGACCTGCTCCAGCATCGACTTCTTCTGCTCGTCGTCGAGCCGGTCCCACCGGTTGAGCAGCAGCGACGTGTACCCCTTCACCGACGTGAGCGGCGAGCGCAGCTCGTGGGAGACGGTGGAGACAACCTCCACACCGCTGGCGGCCAGGGTGTTGCGGCGCTCGATCGGCCGCAGGGCGAGCACGACACCTTCGAGCCTGCCATCGCCGTCCCGCCGGTAGCGGCCGGTCACCGCCACCCGGACGGCCTTACCACTGCCGGCCATGACGTCGACTTCCTGCTCCGGGATCCGCCGCACCCGGATGAGGAGGGCGGCCCGGGGCCAGCCGTCGGCCCAGACCAGCTTGCCGTCGCGGGTGCGGGGCTCGAGGACCTCGTCGGCCGAGGCGCCGAGCAGGTCCTTGGTCGGACGGGCGAGCAGTTCGGCGGCTGCTTCGTTGACCGCCGTGATCGTGCGGTGGGCGTCGAGTACCACGATCGCGTCGGGGAGAAGATCGATGATCTCCGCCGAGGTGGGAACTGATGCGGTCACGGCGCCAACACCCCGATCTCGGGGGACACCCCCGCAGCCCCGGGTGCCCGCTGCCGGCGGGCTTCGTAGAGCAGGATCGAAGCCGCCATGCCGAGGTTGAGCGACTCGGTACGGCCCGGCATCGGGATCGTGACCCGGGTGTCGACCCGGTCGAGCACATCGGCGGGGAGCCCGTGGGCCTCGTTGCCGAGGACCAGCGCCAGCGGCCGGATGAAGTCGACATGATCGGGCCGCTCGCCGTCGTGGGCCACGGCGGCGATGCGCTTGAGGCCCAGATCTCCGAGCACGCCGAGCACCTCCTGCGGGTCACAGCCTTCCACCACGGGGACGTGGAAGAGTGCACCGGCCGAAGCGCGGACCGTCTTCGGGTTGGTGACGTCGACCGAGCCGCGGCAAAAGATTACCCCGTGAGCCCCAGCAGCCTCGGCGCTTCGGACCAAAGTGCCCGCATTGCCCGGATCGCGCACGTCCACGCCGACCACCAGCAGCTGCGGTTCGGAGCCCCGGCCGGCGGTCACGTCGGCCAGCGTCAGGTGCCGCTGACGGGCGACCGCCAGGACCGGCTGGGGCGTGACCGTGCCGGCGACCCGCTCTAGGACACCGGGTTCGAGGAAGTGGACCTGGATGCCCCGTTGGATCGCCCGATCGAGGAGTTCCGGGCACTCAGCCTCGGCCTCGGGCGCGGCGAAAAACGCCTCGATGTCGGCCTCCCCGTCGAGGGCGGCGTCGAGCACGTTGGCCCCTTCCACCACGAACGCCCCCTCCGACCGGCGGGCGGAGCGCTGCGCGAGGAGGCGGCGGATCCGCCGCACCCGGGCGTCACGCACCCCGAGGCCCGCGGGCGGGTTAGGCAGCGGCGAGGGCCTCCCGCGCCGCGGCCACGAGGGTGCCGAAGGTGCCGGGATCGGTGACCGCCAGATCGGCGAGGACTTTTCGGTCGACATCGATCTGGGCGGCCCGGAGGCCGGCCATGAAGCGGGAGTACGGCATGTCGTGCTGCCGGCAGGCGGCGTTGATCCGCACGATCCACAGCCGGCGGAACTCCCCCTTGCGGACCCGGCGGTCGCGGTAGGCGTAGACGCCGGAGTGCATGACCTGCTCGTTGGCGGACTTGAAGCTGCGGCTCCGGTTGCCGCTGTAGCCCTTCGCCGCCTCGAGGACGGCGCGGCGGTGCTTCTTTCCGTGGACGGAGCGTTTGACCCGGGCCATGACTGACTCTCCTTAACGGCGGCCGAGGAGCCGCTCGACGTGCTTCTTGTCGCCGCCCAACAACTCCGAGCCGCGGGCGAGGCGGCGGGTGCGCTTGCTGGCCTTCTTCTCCAGCAGGTGGGCGCGAAACGCCTTGCGCCGGCGGATCTTGCCGGTACCGGTCACTT
>JAICGL010000229.1 GCA_025923175.1 Acidimicrobiia bacterium | reverse complement strand
TAGCCGGCCAGGCCGGTGGCCACGCTCTTGTGCCCGCCGTCCATCGCCACCAGGTTGATGTTGACGTAGACCAGCAGGTCCGACGTCGCCGCCCGCTTGTTGATCTCGACCCGTTCGCCCTCGTCGGTGTGTCCGATGAGCTCCATCCCGTCGGGATCTTCGGCGTCGTGGTTGTACAGGTGCCCGTGGGGGGCGAAGGCGTCGAAGACCCGCTTGCCCACGGCGTGCTTGAGCTCGGGGTCGGTCATGCGCCGGTGCAGCGCGGTTGCGGCGATGATCTCCACGTCGTCGACACCGGCGGCTGCTGCCAGGTCGAGCACCGCCTCGATGACCCGCTGGCGGTTGTCGGGTGGCTGCATCGGCGGCAGCGGCAACGACAAGTCGTCGAAGGCGATGGTGAGCCGCATCCCCGGCCGGAGGTAGGCAGGCAACGGGTCCATGCCCAGCGGTTCGAGTAGCGCCCGGCGGACGGCGGCGTCGGGATCGGCCAGCGCCTTCACCGGTTCCGGCGGGTAGATCACCCGCGATCCGATCGGCAGCCGCTCCAGGCTGAAGCCCTCGCCGTGGTGGAAGAGGACCGGCGGGGTCGAGCGGTCGACCTCGAGGACGTAACCCGGGCGGCTCAAGTCCGCTTCTCCTTCGATCGTGGTGAGACGGGTTGGAAGACGATCTTCACCGCTCCCCGGGAGCCGGCGGTGGCGGCGTGCTCGATGGCTTCCCGGTAGCGCTCCAGCGGATAACGGGCCGACACCAGCCGGCCCAGCTCGGCGGCGGCGGAGAGCTCGAAGGCGAGGTCGAAGGTGCGGGCGCGCCGGCCGTCGGCCAGTTCCTCGGTGCCGTAGGCGTAGGCCCCGACGAGCTCGATCTCCCGCTGCCACAACGCCGCCAGGTCGAGGCGTTCGGGCCCGGGCATGCCGACCAGCACGACCCTCCCGCCCGGGCGGGTGATGGCCAGGGCCTCGTGGATGCTGGCGGCGTTGCCGACGCAGTCGATGACGACGTCGGCGCCGCCTGACAGCCGCTCCCCCACGGTCAGGCAGCGGGCCGCCCGCCGCACCGCCCGCTTGACCTCGGCCGGGACCACGGCGACGTCGGCGCCGAGGCGAAGGACTTCTGTGCGCTGGTCGGGATGCTTGGCTCCGGCGATGATCGTGCCCGGGAGGGTGAAGCGCCGCAGGGCGGCCACGACGCAGAGTCCGAGCGTGCCGGCGCCGAGCACGGCAACAAGCCCGCCGCTCGGCACTTCGGCGCGCAGGGCGGCATGCACGGCGCAGGCGGCGGGCTCCACCATCACCGCCCCTTCGTCGGACAGGGCCTCGGGAACGCGGTGGATCTGGCTGGCGTGCGCCATCAGCGCCGTCGACCAGCCGCCACTGGTGTCGGCGCAGTATCCCGTCTGCAGGCCCGGCTTGAGATGGCCGAGCGTGAGGTGCTCGCAGCGGCCAAGCGATCCACCCGAACAGGCGGGGCACGGCGGTGTGATGTCACGAGCGGCGCAGCCCAGCACCGGTTCGACCACCACGCGGGCGCCGTCCTCCGTGGTGCCGACGATCTCGTGGCCCGGCACGAACGGGAAACTCACGATGGGCTCGAAGTAGCGGGACGACTTGCCGGCCACGGTAGCCAGATCCGAGCCGCAGATCCCGGCCAGGATCGGCTGCACCTGTTGCCAGCCCGGCCCCGGTTGGCGAGGGTCGGGCGCTTCGACGAGCGCCAGCGGGCCGACCCGCGCTCCCCCGCCGGGCGCCATCGACCCGGCGACGCGAGCGGCGGCGAAGCGAGGCAGTGAACGGGAGAAGCGCAGTGCCTTCATGATTGGGCTTTCACGGACGGGCTCCCATCGGCAGCAACGGCCGGGGACCGCCGGGAGCCTTGGACCAGTGCTCCACGTGCCAGCCGCGTCGCCGGGCGATGGTGGCCAGCTTCGGTTCGGGATTCACGGCGACGGGGAAGCCGACCGATTCCAGCATCGGCAGGTCGGAGGCCGAGTCGGCGTACGCCACCGCGTCGGTCAGCACCAGATCGTTGGCATCGGCGTACTGGGCCAGCAGCAGCGCCCGCGCCTCGCCCGTCGGGGGGACCGCCAGCAGCTCGCCGGTGAGGCGCCCGTCCCGTTCGTCCAGGGTGGCCGCCACGACGTCGTCGAAGAGCGGCCGCAGCGGCTCGATCACGAAGTCGAGCGCCCCGGTCAGCAGCACGGTGCGGTGCCCCAGCCGGCGGTGCTCGCGCACCCGCCGCAGCCCCTCGGGGAACGACTTCTCCAGCAGGAGATCGGAAAACAGCTCCCAGGCGTCGGCCCGCACGCGCTCCACCGGTGCTCCGTCGTAGCGACGGTAGAAGTGGCGGAGGAAGTCGCCCCGGTCGCGCCGGTCCAGCGCCAGCAGCGACGGCGCTTCCGACAGCATGCGGGCCACGAACCGGACCCGCTGGCCGGTGTCCATCCGCCGGCTCGCCAGCCAGGAGTATGACTCGACCACGTTGGAGGCCAGCAGCGTGTTCTCGAGGTCGAAGACCGCCAGGGTGCGGTCCGGTGAGAGCACGGCCCGCCGGCCGCGGTCGCTCCGTGTCAGGCCGCCCTTGGGACCGGGCTTGGTTCGCACGCGGGCGTGATGGACGATCGACGGCAGGTGCACGTCGCTGACATAGGTGGCCCAGTCGATCGTGCGAGGGTCGAAGCAGAAGGCGGCCCGGTCGGCGTCGGGCAGCGTGTCCCACAGCGCCGCCAACTGCTGGTCGTCGAAGCGGGCCTCGGTCTCCACGTAGGCGCCGTACAGCTCCACGTAGCCGAGCGCCCGCTCGGCCTGGGTGCGGCGCTCCTCCAGCGTGGCGGCGAAGTCGGCTTTGGCGCCCCGGATCGGCAGGTGGCCAACGGCCTTCTCCGCAGCGGTGATTCCTTTCACGGCGCGGTCCAGTTGCCGGCGCACCTTCCCTCGACCGGGGAACGACCAGTTGGGGACCACGATCGGCTGGCCGGCGTCGTCGTAGAGCGGCCGGGCCGAGAACCAGTCCTGCACGAGGTCGACGAGCGTCCGGTACTTCAGCGGGTTCCGCCGGCCGGTCACGGCCTGGTAGACCACCGGCTCCTCCGGTGCGCCGGAGGCGGCGACGGCCAGGGCGGCAGCCACGACGAAGTCGACCGGGATCACGTCGACGATGCCCTCGGGCAGACCGGGAAATTCCTTCAACAGGCCCCGGGCGTAGGAGATGATCACCGGCTCGGCCATGCGGAACCCCCGGATCCAGCCCGGGTAGGGATCGGCCACCGCCGACTCGATGATCGACGGCCGCACGATGCTGACCGGAACCTCTCCCCGGCTCTCGGCGAGGGCCCGCTCGCCCAGCGCCTTCGTGTAGGCGTAGGCGTCGGGCCAGCCCAGCGCCGCCGCCCGGACCCGGCCCAGCTCGACCAGCCGGTCGTCGACCCACTGTTCCCGCAACCGTTCGGCCCGGCTCGCCAGCAGCGGCGTACCGGCCCCGCCCAGCTCGGCGCGGGCTCCCTTCATGAAGCGGCGCAGCATCTCAGGCCGGCGGCTCTCGGCGTCGGCGTCGGCCCGGGCCCGGTTGGCACCGGCCACTTCGGCCCGCCAGTCGACATCGGTCGAGAACAGGGTGTCGGTGAGCAGCGCCTCGGGGGCGTCTCCCCGCCGGTTGCCGGCCACGTAGGCCGTCGACACCGCGATGAGGTGAGCGGACGACCCGACGGCCGTGAGCGCCTGGGCGACCCGGGTCGGGCCGAGCAGGTTGACCGCCACGGCCGCATCGAGCGGCGAGTCGAACGACACGGCGGCGGCGGAGTGGATGACCACGTCGACCTCGGCCAGCGCCGCCCGCTCGGCGTCGTTGAGGCCGAGCCCGTCCACTGAGACGTCGCCGCCGAGCGGCCGGAGACGGCGAGTGATCGTGGCGTCGAAGTCGTCGCCCCATTCGCGCCGGAGGCGGTCGAAGGCGTCGTTGCGGAGGATGTCGCGCCGCACTCGCTCGGCGGCTCCGGCGCGCCGGCCCGGTCGCACCAGGGGCAGCACCTCGCACTCGGGCACCGAACGCAGGAGCCGTTCGACCAGGGCCGTCCCCAGGAACCCGGTGGCTCCGGTGACGGCGATACGCCGGCCCGCTAACTCGTCAGCGATCACCGGGGGGCCCCGGGGGACGGGGGGTGTCCCCCCGACAACCGGCGGCGTGAGCCGCCAGGGGACTGTGCGGAGGGCTCCATCCGCCCGTTTTTACCATTCAGGAGCCGTTTGGCTCCGGTACACGGCCTAGAAGGTGACGCCCTCTTCCTCGAGCATGGTGAAGAGCGTGCGGAGGATCTCGCCGTGGGACACCTGATCGGCGTCGGCCCAGCCGTCGGCCAGCTGGACGGCGAGGTGGACCACGGCGGCGATCAGCGACAGGGCCCGTTCGGCAGCCTGGTTGTTGGCCGCCGTGCCCGGGACCCCGGCGAAGATCTCGGCGGCTGCGCTGCGGATGAGCTCGTCGTAGAGCTCGCGCTCACCCGAACGGGCGAGGTCCAACCGGCCGGTGACGAGGGCCCGGCCCACTTCCGCCGCCCAGTGCGCGGCGGGGCTGTCGGACTGCAGCTCGATGGAGATGGGAGGACTTTCCATGATGAAACCCAGCGTACGGGGGCGTCGACGACGCCCGGTTCGGCTCCTGGACGGCTTATACCCTCCGACCGGATTCGAACCGAGTCAGCGCGACGTCAGGGCGGCGCTCAAGTAGCGCGAGCGGCACAGGGAACGCTGGAGCTTGCCCGACGACGTCTTGGGCAGCGTTCCCGGCTCGACCAGCACGACCTCTTCGGGCGGGAGGCCCACGACGTCCCGGACGCGGCCGGCCACCGCCGCCCGCACGGCCTCGAGGTCGGGGTCCTTCGACTCGGCCACGACGACGAGGGCCTCTTTGCCCCGGCGCCCGTCCACGGCGAAGGCGATGACGTTGCCGGCCCGCACGCCCTCCACCGAGGCGGCGGCCCGTTCCACGTCTTCGGGGTAGACGTTGCGGCCGCCCACGATGATGAGATCTTTGATGCGGCCGCAGATCACCAGCTCCCCGTCGACCAGGTAGCCGAGGTCACCGGAGCGGAGCCAGCCGTCGTGGAACGACGCTTCGGTGGCGTCGGGCCGCCGGTAGTAGCCGGTCGTGATCGACGTGCCGCGGATCTCCAGCTCGCCGACCTCGCGATCGGCCCGGGCCGCACCACTGACCGGGTCGACGATGCGGACCTCCAGCCCGGGGACGGGCCGGCCGAGCAGCACGAGGTGCCGGGTGGTCTCCGCGTCGGGATCGCCCGGGGCGGCGTAGGCGTCGCTCTCCAGCACGCGACGGTCGATCGGGTCCGTGCGCAAACCCTGGCCCGGAGTCGGGAACGTCACGGCCAGCGTCGCCTCGGCCATACCGAAGGCCGGGAAGATCGCCCCGGGGTTGAGCCCCTGGGCCGCGCCGGCGGCCACGAAGTCGCCGACCGCCTTCGGGTCGACGGCCTCGGCGCCGTTGAGCGCCACCCGCAGGCGGGACAGGTCGAGCGTGCCCGGAGCCAGGCGGCGCAGCGCCCGGGCCGCCAGGGCGTAGGAGAAGTTGGGGCCGGCGGTGGCGGTCGCCCCGTGGTCCGACATCCACTGCATCCACCGGCCGGGCGACGCCAGGAAGTCCTGCGGCGAGGCCAGGGCCAGATCGGTGCCGGTAGTCATGCCCAGCGTCATCAGCCCGATGAGGCCCATGTCGTGGTACAGCGGCAGCCAGCTGCACCGGACGTCGACGTCGGGGTCGAGCTCCGCCGCAGCCGAGATGGCGTCGAGGTTGGCGCAGATCGTGGCGTGGGGCAGCATCACGCCCTTGGGGTCGGCCGTCGACCCGCTCGTGAACTGGAGGATCCCCAGCGCCTGCGGGTCGTCCTTGGGGGCCTCCCAGGCCCAGGGGTCGCTGGCGTCTCCGGTCAGGTCGTCGAGGAGCACCACCGGCGGGTCGCCGGGCTCGGGCTGGATGAACCCGGCCAGCATCGCGTCGGCCACCACCAGCGTGGTGTCGGCGGCGCGCACCCGGGCGCGGGTCTGGACCACGAAGTCGTCGAGGGAGTTCATCCGCATCGGCAGTGGCAGCACAACAACGGTGGCGCCGGACAGCCAGGTGGCCTGGATGGCGGTGACCAGCGGCCGGCTGGTCGGGCCGAGGATGGCCACGTGGGCCCCGGGGCCGACGCCCCGGCGGGTCAGGGCTACAGCCATGGCCTTGGCGTCTTCATGGAGGACGGCCCACTCGACCCGGTCGCCTGGACCGTCGCCGGAGAGAAATGTGATGGTCCCGCCACGCTCGGTGGCACGGGCCAGGCGCGTGGGCAAATAACTGTTCACGCCGGGTCCGACCTCGCGGCCCGCCCCCTGGTTACCCGTGCGTTCGGTCATTCCTCCCCTTCGGGGTCCCCGTCGTTGTCACACCCGGTCCGTAGGGTACGGCCATGGCTCCCTCGCTCGCCGACCGAAGCACCTCCCTGGCCCTGGCCGCCGCCATGTCCCGCCACCCGGCGGCCGGTGCCCGGGGCACCACCGCGGCCCCTCCCGAGGCACCCTCGTTCGCCACTGTCGCCGCCCTCCTGACCGGGCCGTGGCGAGTCAACGACCCGGT
>JAICGL010000228.1 GCA_025923175.1 Acidimicrobiia bacterium | reverse complement strand
GCTCCGGTCTTGGCATTGATGGCGACCAGGTACGGCCGCCGGAGAATCGTGGAGGGGTCGTCGGTGGCCGCCCGGAAGCCGACGCCGGGCGGCGTGACGCCCGCGAACTCTCCGGCCACAAAGACGGTATCGCCCACCTCTGCCACTGCCAGCACCCGTCCCGCCTTCGTCCGACCCGCCTCGGTTGGATCCTCAGACGGACTCGTGCCCCACGACGGCTCGTAATCGCCGGAGAAGAGCCTCGGCGGCACCTTGACGAGCGGGGGCTGCGTCGTGGTGGTCGTCGGCGAAGGCTCGTCGCCGCCGCTCTGACCTTGGTCGGGGCCTGGGCCCGGGCCCGCCCCGACGACCGGCAGGTCGTCGCCCCCCACCACGGCCGGCAGCGCGGCCATGGCCACCAGCGGCTTGTTCAGCGCCGTGACGTCGCCCAGATCGGACGCGTCACCGAATGCGAAGACCTGGCCCTGAGCGGCCACCTGCCAGTAGCCGGCGCCGGTCGACGTCGGGATGAGCCCGACAACTGAGGGGGCCGGCTTCCCGGCGGCTCGGTCGGCCGCTGCGCCGTGGAACTTCGCGTCGCCGAAGGCGAAGATCCCGCCGTCGGTCGCCGTGAGCCAGTACCCCGTGCCGCTCGGGGTGGAGGCCATGCCGGTGATTGGCTTGTTCAGCGTGATGGCACCGGTCGACCCGTAGAACCCGGCGTCACCGAACGCGAAAATCCCACCATCACTCGCCGTCAGCCAGTAACCCTTGCCACTCGGCGTCGACGCCATCCCCACAATCGGCTTGTTCAAACTGATCGCCCCGGTCGACCCGTAGAACCCGGCGTCACCGAACGCGAAAATCCCACCATCACTGGCCACCGCCCAGTAGCCCGCCGAGCGACCCACCGTCGGCGAGGCCGCTCCGGCGGGGATCTGGTTCGCCGGCACCACGAGCGAGAGCACCGATGCCACTCCGGCAATCACGCTGAGGACGCGCCGACCGGGGAATGACCATCGCATGCGAGTACTCCTCAACGAGACCGAAGACTGGGGGCGGGGACAGGTTCGGACCGCTGCCCCGCAATCCCTGTCGACTGTCACATCCCGGCCGATCGCCCCGCAACTGATGTCCCGAATAGGGCAAAAAACAGAGGCTAGTTAGAAGAACTCCGGTCGAATACGTCTGGCGCCCCAGGGTGGCGTTACAGACAAACTGCCGAGATCTCACGGCAGGTAAAGGTCCGATTGACGCAGCCCTTGAATTGAAGGTCCTCGGCCGTTTGTCGGCCCATTCATTTGGCCGTCCACGAAAAGGAAATCCGTGCCCATCAATGCTCGCGCCCGGGCACGTCTCACGACGCTGCTCGCCCTAGTCGCCACCGCCGGGCTTGCCATCGCCCCAGTCACCACGCAGGCCAATGCTGACGTCAGCCCCGACGTCGACGGGCCGCAGCCGAACCTTGTCGTCTTCATGACCGACGACCAGCGGGCCGCCGACACCATGGACGTGATGCCCCAGACCATGCAGTACTTCGGGGCCGAGGGAACCGTCTTCCCCAACGGGGTCGTCAATACCCCCCTGTGCTGCCCGTCGCGATCGACGACATTCTCCGGCCTGTACACCCACAACCACGGGAACATCAACAACCAGACGACCACGAACCTGGACTACGACGCCACGTTCCAGTCGTACCTCAAGGACGCCGGCTACCAGTCCGGACTCGTCGGGAAGTTCCTGCTCGGGTGGAACAACGGCGACCCGCCCCCCCACTTCGACTACTGGGCCCTCAGCGCCGGTGGCTACATCGATGTCCCCTTTGGCACCGATGAAGGCGGCCTGCGGGCCGACTACACCACCCACGAGGCTGCCCGCCAGGCGCTGCGCATGCTCGACAACTTCGAACAGGACGACTCGCGGCCCTTCGTCCTCTACATCGCCACCCAGGCGCCGCACGAGCCCTGGCAACCAGAGCCCCAGTACGCGACCGCCGACGTCGGGGAGTGGGCCGGTAACCCCGCCATCTTCGAGACGGACCGCTCGGACAAGCCGTCGTGGGTGCGCCACTCCAACAAGACCTTCGAGGAAGGCGCCGACATCCGCCTCAACCAGCTCCGTACGCTCAAGTCGGTGGACGACATGGTGGCGTCGGTGATGGGCCGCCTCGACGAGCTCGGCGAGGGATCGAACACGATGTCGATCTTCACGTCCGACAACGCCTACCAGTGGGGTGAGCACGGGCTGACGTCCAAGTACCACCCGTATAACAACTCGATCAAGGTCCCGTTCATGGTCCGCTGGCCCGGCCATGTGCCGGCCGGCCATGTCGACCGCCGCCTCGTCGGTAACGTCGACATCACCCCGTCGCTGCTGGCCGCCGCTCGGGTGACGCCCCAGCTGAAGTACCCGCTCGACGGGACCCCGTTCCTCACCGCCACCGGGCTGGCCGACGAGACGCTGGACGAGCAGTACCTGGAGTACTTCGAAGACGAGCACCGCTCCATCCCCGACTGGTCCTCGATCCGAACAGAGCATTTCCAGTACGTCGAGTACTACGACGGGAGCACGGTCGTGTTCCGGGAGTACTACGACCTCGTCGCCGACCCCTACCAGCTGGTCAACCTGCTGAAGGACGGCAACTCGAGCAACGATCCCAACACCACCGCCCTCTCCAATCGCCTGGCGGTCTACCGGCAGTGCAAGGGTGCGACCGGGGCCGTCCCCTGCGTCCAGGACCCGGGGTCGAATCCGACGCCGCCGACGACCACAACGACGACCACGACGACCACCTCTACGACGACGACGACCAGCTCTTCGACGACGACGACGAAGCCGACGACCACGACCACCACGACAAAGCCCACCACGGTCACCACCACGCCGGTGCAGGCCGTGGGTGACACCGGCCCGGGCGGTCGGACACGCTCCGGCTACTGGATGCTGGGGACCGATGGAGTGGTGTACGCCTTCGGCGACGCCCGCCACCACGGCAACGCGATGGTGGCGTCGGGCGCCGTGGACCTCGAACCCAGCCCGTCCGGGAACGGCTACTGGATCCTCGACTCCCGCGGCACGGTCACGGCTCGCGGCGACGTTGTCAGCCACGGCAGCGCCATCGGCTTGGCCGTCGGGGAACGGGCCGTCAGCCTCTCCCGTACCCCCAGGGGCCTTGGCTACTGGATCTTCACCGACCGGGGACGGGTCATCCCGCGGGGCGACGCCACCTTCCTCGGCGACGTGTCCGGTCTTCGATTGAACGGACCGGTCCTGGATTCGATCGCCACACCCAGCGGGCTGGGGTACTACCTCGTGGCATCCGACGGCGGCATCTTCAGCTTCGGCGACGCCCGCTTCTACGGATCCACCGGCGATCGCCGGCTGAACGCTCCCGTCCAGTCGCTCGTCCCCGACCCCGACGGCACCGGCTACTGGCTCGTCGCCTCCGACGGCGGAGTCTTCGCCTTCGCCGCCGGATTCCGCGGCTCCATGGGCGGCCAGCACCTCAACGCCCCGGTCACCGGCATGGTCCCCAACGGAACGGGTTACCTCATGGTCGCCACCGACGGAGGCATCTTCAACTTCTCCGCCCTACCGTTCCATGGCAGCCTCGGTGCCAGCCCACCCTCCCACCCGATCGCAACCGTCGCCGCCATCTGACATCCGGTTCCACAACCCCGCGGGTCCGTAGACTCGCGGGGTTGTGGTAGCCGGAAGCCGCAGGGTTAGGGCCGCTCGCAAACGCAAGCGCCGCATGGACCGTGTCGAACACGATCTAAGCGACGCGCAATGGTCTGCGCTCAAGGCAGCGTGGGGCGGGTGCGCCTACTGCGGTGCCTCCGGTAGGCCACTGCAGCGCGACTGCGTGCTCGCCCTTTCGCGCGGCGGCCGGTACACGCTCGGCAACATCGTGCCGGTCTGCTCGTCGTGCAACGCCAGCAAGTGCAACACCGAAGTCACCACCTGGCTCCGCCGCAAGCGCCTCGACGAACGCTCCTTCCTGCAACGCCACCTCGAGATCAGCGCCGCCCTCACCGGGGAGTGAAAGGCAGACTCGGCCATGACCACGGCACAGCACGCCCCGCTCGCTTTCACCGGGGGCCGGATCCTGACCATGGACTCCGGCCGGCTCGAGCCCGAGGCTCTCGTGGTCGCCGACGGGAGGGTGGCGGCGGTCGGCGACGTCGGGATCCTCGACCGCTGGCCCGGCTGCGAGACGGTGGATCTCAGCGGGCGGCTCCTCGCGCCCGGGTTCATTGACGCCCACAACCATCTCTCCCTGGCCGCGCTGCAGCCCCGCTGGGCCGACCTCTCCGCCGCCACCGGCGTGGACGGCATCGACCAGCCGCTCCGGGACCAGGCGGCCCGGGAGCCGGACGCCGAATGGATCCGCGGCGTGGGGTGGGAGGAGGCGGGCGACTGGCCGAAGACGCTCAACCGCTACGACCTCGACGCGCTCGGGTTCGACCGCCCGGTCATCGTCTCCCACTTCAGCCTCCACATGGCCGTGGTGTGCTCTCGGGGTCTGGACATGCTGGGCATCGGCCGCCACACGCCCGATCCCGGCGGCGGCCTGATCGAGCGCGACGCCGCCGGGGAACCGACCGGGCTGCTGATCGAACGGGCGTGGTCGCAGGCCCACGCCGCGTCGGCGGCCGCCTACCTGGACCCCGATCGGTGGGAGGAGCACCTGCTGGCACGGATGCGCGTCCTGCTCTCCGAAGGCGTCACCTGCATCCACGATGCCGCCACGCCACCCGCAGCGGAGGCGCTCTACCGGCGCGTGGCGGCCGCCGGCCGGCTCCCCTTCTCGGTGCTGACGATGCCGCACCCCGCCGCCCTCCTCTCCGGGCCCGATGGCCACCGGCTCGACGGGCCACCCACCGGTGACGGTGACGAGTGGCTGCGGGTCGGCCCCGTCAAGCTCTTCGCCGACGGCGGTTCCCATCCGGCCATCGACGCCCACCGCGACGGCGAGCGGTTCACCGCCGGGATCGCCTTCCCCGACCTGGCGGCCGACATGGTGAGGATTGCGGCCCGGGGCTTCCGTGTCGCCGTGCACGCCATGGGCAACGTCGGGCTCGAATCCACGCTCGACGCCTTCGAAGGCGTGGCCCGCCGCGACGACAGCGACCAGCGCTTCCGGGTCGAGCACGCCACCCTCGCATCGCCCGTCCAGCTGACCCGCCTGGCCGAACTGGGTGGCGTGGCCGTCGTGCAGCCCGGGTTCCTGCCGCAGCTAGGAACCCGGGTCAGCAGCCTCGGCTTCGACGACGCCACCTGGATGCCCTTCGCCGACTTGGTCCGCGCCGGCGTGCCGATCGCAGCGTCCTCGGACCACCCCTGTGGCGACTGGCAACCGCTGGCGGTGAGCTGCCACGGTGCCACCCGCTGGACGGGCCGAGAGTTGTTCGGCGCCGACCAGGCCCTGGCCTACGAGGACTGGCTGCGTGCCTGGACCGCCGGCTCCGCCTACGCCGGCGGCCAGGAACACGAGCGCGGTCGCCTGATCCCCGGCCTCCGTGCCGACCTCGTCATCCTCGACGGCGCCCTCGACCACGACCACCCGCCGACAGTGTCGGAAACCTGGGTCGCCGGCCGGCGCTGCTACGCCGTCTGACTCGGGACCGGACGGAGTCGACCGGTGGCCCGTTCGGCGACGAGGTAGGCGACGAACGCGACCGCCAGGGTGGGAAGCAGCACGCCGAGCAACACGAAGCCGCCGAGCAGGGGGACGGGCACCGTTCGCAGCAACCGCCGGGGCTGGGGCGGCGCGCCGAGGGCACCCGGCGGGCGGCGCCGCCACCACATGATGTAGCCGCTCACCACGATGACGATGAGCGCCGCCGCGAGCAGGGTGAGGCCGATCTGGTTGACCAGCCCGAAGAGCGTCCCCTCGTGAAACCCGATCCCCACGGTCGTGACCTGTTCCAGCAAAGGATTGTCGGCGAAGGTCAGACGGTCAACGACCCGGCCGGCAACGGTGTCGATGGCCACGCTCTGCGCCTCGATCGGCCAGCGGTTGTCGACCTCCGCCACCGACCATGCGTCGCCGGGCTGTGCCGGCGGGCTGACCACAAAGGGCAGGGTGACGCCGGCCTGTTGGGCGAGGACAATCACCCCGTCCACCTCGTCCCAGCTCGTCGGCGCGCCGGAGGACCGCGCTGCGCCGTGCGCGCTGTGAGATCCGCTTCCGTCCTTCGTTGCGCCCGTCAGCTGCGTCTGCAACATGGGCGGCTCGGCGACCAGCGCCGCCTTCGCCACGTCCACCCACCGCCCTGCGTAGTCGGTCCAGGTCAACCCGGTCACCACCATCACCGCCAGCGCCGCCAGGGTCAGCACTCCAAGCGACGCGTGCAGGTCCCGGAAGGCGCGGCGCCCTCCGCCCCGCAGCCCCCGAAGACGGGGAACAAATGACCTGCGCAGTGCCGTCCGGGTCCTTGGCCACCACAGGTACAGGCCGGTGACCAGGGAGACGAGGGCCAGGCTGGCGGCCAGCTCGGTGACGGTGTCAGCCCAAGGCCCGATGCGGAAGTTCGAATGCAGGTTGCGCAGCCACTCCCCGGGTCGCCGCGACTCGAAGATCCTGCCGGTGACCGTGACGTTGGCCGGATCGACGTACGCCGAGAACGCACCGGGCGCTGGAGCGAACCCGACG
>JAICGL010000227.1 GCA_025923175.1 Acidimicrobiia bacterium | reverse complement strand
GGCTCAGGTCGGTTGTGGTCAGGTCGGACGGGTTGGTGCGCAGGTCGGCGGCGATGTCTGACAGCACCGTGAAGATATCGTTCCCGGCCGGGCCAAACACCTCCTCGCCGGTGGCGTTGACCGTGACCCTCACGCCGGGGGCGATGGTGCGGGTCACCGCGCCGGTGTCGCCCTGGTAGGCGCCCGAGGCGTCGTAGGCGGCGGTCGCGCCGGCGGTGCCGGCGAAAATCGGCTGCTGGAGGTACCGGGTGTTGGCCACGGCCAGCAGACTGGCGCGCAACCCCTCCACCTGAGCCGCCAGCGCTTCCCGGTCGGTGGCCGAGAGGGACCCGTTGGCGCCCAGGAGCACGACGTCGCGAGCCTCCCGGAGAATGGCGAGGCCGTCGGTCAGCGCGTTGTCGGCGGTGCCGAGGCGGGCGAGGCCGTCGTCGGCGTTGCGGTCGAGCTGGTTCAGCCGATCGAGATCGGACCGGAGCCGCAGCGCGGCCATCGTGCCCGTCGGTGAGTCGGACGGCCGGCTGATGGCCCGACCCGACGAGAGCCGAGCCTGGGTGGCCTGGAGGCGGGCCAGGTTGGACTGGAGGCCGGCGAGCGTCGTCTGCGACATGCTGCGCTGGGTGATTCGGAAGGCGGACGACATGGTCGCGAGTCCCCTTAGCGACCGACGAGGCCGGTCGAGTTGATGAGCGTGTCGAGGGTCTGGTCGACCGCCGTGAGGAAGCGGGCGGCGGCGTCGTAGGCGTGCTGGAACTGCAGCATCAGGGTCATCTCCTCGTCGAGGTTGACCCCGGCGGCCGACTCGCGGGCGGCGTCGACGTGCCCGATGATGGCCGCCTGGACCTCGACCCGGCGATTGACGGCCTGGCTTTCGACGCCGAGGCCCACGACCAGCCGGTGGTACGTGTCAGAGGCCCCGGTGAGCTCGGCGATCTGCTGGGCCACCGAACCGTCCCGGGTGGCGCCGGCCGAGGCGGAGGCGGCCACGAGCTGGGGGTCCGCCACGATGGCCGGGTTGACGGTGATCCGCCCGTTGACGTCGGTGACAAAGAAATTGAGCCCGGTTGAACCGTCGAGGGCGTAGCCGGTGCGGTGCACGGCGTTGACTTCGTCGGCCAATTGCTGGGCCACGTCGGCCAGCCCGGCCCGGTAGCGGGGAATGACCTCGTTGGCGCCCGACACGAGCCCGCCCGCCGCGCCGGTGACGCCGGCCGGGTAGCTGTCGGCGGCCCACACGACCCGGACCGTCTGGGCCGGGTCGGTGCCGACCTCGAGTCGCAGCGGCGACACGTGGGTGTCCCGGACGATGGCCGTCCCGCCGATGAAGACGTTGACGGTGCCGTTCTCTCCCGGGCGGACGGTCACGCCCACCTGTTCCGCCATCTGGGCGATCAGGAGGTCGCGCTGGTCCATGAGCTCGTTGGGGGAGAAGCCGTTGTTGATCGCGGAGGTGATGTTCTGGTTCAGCTCGGCGATACGGGTGGCCGCCTGGTTGACCTCGTCGACCAGCGAGCTGAGTTCCTCGATCGACGACTGGCGCTGGGTGGCGAGCGCCGCGTCGAGCTGGGTGAACCCGGCCATGAGCGTCTTGCCCTGCTCGACGAGCTGGGCCCGGGCGGCGAGATCCTCGGGGTTGTTGGCGACGTCGTCGAATGCAGCCAGGAAGCTCGTGATGAGTTTGGATAAGCCGTCGTCGGACGGTTCGTCGAAGGCCAGTTCGACGCGGGCCAGCACGCTCTGGCTTTCCAACAGGGCCGCCTCGACGGCGTGTTCCTGGTGACCCCGTACCTCGAGGAACTGGTCGCGCAGTCGGGTCGTCTCGCCGGTGAGGACGCCCATCCCGGGGCCGGTGTAGCGCGACTCGATGGCCGGGGTCGACGGACCGGCGTTGGCGATGAGCTCTACCCGCTGGCGCGAGTAGCCCTCGGTGTTGACATTGGCGATGTTCTGGCCGGTGACCTGAAGGGCCTTGCGCTGGGCGTAGAGCGACGAGAGCGCGATGCGGAGGCCGTCGAAGTCACTCACAGTGCCTCGTCGATGAGGAAGTGCCGGCCGGACTCGCCGGCGCCGCCGTAGCCGGCGCCGACTTCAACCTTCCCGTCGCCGATAGAGGCCAGCACGTCGCGGACGGCCTTCTGGCCGCGGACCAGCAGCTCGCGGTTGGTTTGCACCAGCGCGGTGATCTCGTCGGTGAGGGTCAGGAAGGCCTGGCGGTGTTCGAGCAGCATCCCCTGCCAGGGAGGCTGGGCGGCGTCGGCGAGTTGGCGGAGGCTTGCGCCGGCGGGCAGGCCGAGATCGTTGGCCACCCGGCTCACCTCGACGGAGCGCTCGAGTTCCGTCTGGCGGATCTCCTCGAGGACCATCTCCACCTCGCGGGTGGCGCGAGGCAGCCAGCGGGTACGCCCGGCGGCCAGCACGAGCTGCTCCTCGTCGAGCTTGAACAGCAACAGCTCGAGCAGGTGGCGCTCTCTCCACAAGATGGCGGAAACCTCTCGTAAGCCCATACCTGTCTTCTCCTTGTACGACAAGATCGACCGGGCTTTGGACGACTTGAGGTTGCGGGAATTCCGAAACGCCGCGTTCAGCCCAGCAGGCCCTGCTCGATGGCACGCCCGACGGCGTCTTGGCGGTTTTTCGCACCGAGCTTCTCGTAGATGTGGGACAGGTGGGATTTCACCGTTGCCGTGCTGATCACCAGCGTGGAGGCGATCTCCCGATTGGGCAGGCCCTTGGCCAGGAGGTCGAGGACCTCGCGCTCCTTGACGGTGAGCGGATGGCCCGAAGCGGGCATGTCGGACGCTTTGGGCTCGGTGCCCACGAGGACGGTGAGCGCGGCGGCGGCCAGCACCCGTTCTCCGGCGGCGACTTTGCGCACGGCGGACTCCAGCTCGTCGGGTGAGGCCAGCCGGGTGAGGACGGCGTCGGCGCCTGACGACAACACCGGGCGCACCTTTCCTGCCTCGCTGACGGGAAGCAGCGCCAACACCCGCAGATCGGGGTAGACCTTCTTGGCTTCGGCGACGAGATCGGGCAACCGGGAATGGGCCGGGCTGCCGGCAACGAGCAGGTTCGGGCGCCCGGACCACATCCGCATCATCCCGTCGGCGGCCGTGGCCGCCTCTCCAACCACCTCGACTCCGAGGTTGCGCAGCACGCTGGCGACGCCCTGGCGGTAGAGCGCCCACTCGTCGACGATCACGGCCCTCAGGCCGGTCAACGGTGTGGGGGGAGGAGAGGTCATCAGCGTTCACGATCGGCCGGACGGGCGACAGATTGAGTGAAGCTTAGGGATTTTGTCCGACCGGCCACATCGATCAGGCTATGCCGGTCTAGTTCTATCGAGCGGTGACATGCGTTCGGGGTCATACCGGGGGACGGTTTACCCAGGCTTAACACCACCGGATCATCGCCTGCATGCAGACGGCTCCCCCCTCTCAGATCGATCTCACTGCTGCATCGTCGCGCGCCCTCCCCCCGTCTCCGGACGATCTGGTCCGGCAGCACCTGCCTCTGGTCCACCACGTCGTGGCCGACATGATCGCCCGGGTCCCCCGGCACATTCCTCGTGACGAGCTGACGTCGGCCGCCCTGTTCGGGCTGGTCCAGGCGGCCCGCGCGTACGACCCGAGCCGTGGTGTGACATTTGATCGCTACGCCCGCCGGCGGATGCAGGGAGCGCTGCTCGACGACCTCCGCAGCCGAGACTGGGCCAGCCGGGGTGTGCGAGCCCAGGCCCGCAAGGTGCGGTCGGTGACCGACGAGCTGACGGTGTCGCTGGGCAGGCTCCCGAGCACCGTCGAAGCCGGTGAGGCCGCCGGGTTGTCGGCCAATGAGGTCAGCCGTCTCAACGACGACGTGCACCGGGCCACCGTTTTGAACTACGACTCCGTCTTTCGTGACTCGGAGGACTGTGAGGCCCTCTCGGCTTCGGAGGCCGATCCCGGCGAGGTGATCCTCCGCCGTGAGCGGCGGGCCTACCTGCGCGACGCCGTTGCGGCTTTGCCGGAGCGGTTGCGGGTTGTCGTCGTCGGCTGCTTCTTCGAGGAGCGCCCGATGCTCGAGCTGGCCAAGGAACTCGGTGTGACCGAATCGCGGGTGTCACAGATGAAGGCCGAGGCGCTCAACCTGCTGCGGGAAGGTCTCGACGCCGCCCTCGACGCCGAGGTGCAGTCCTCCGGGCTGCCGGCGTCGGGTCGCGTCGCCCGCCGCAAGGCTGCGTACTTCGCGGCGGTTGCGGCCGGCTCGTCGTATCGCGACCGCCTCGACGCGGATCCCCGGCCGTTGCGCCGCGACGTGGATCAGCGCATCACCGCTTAAGCCTGCTCTGCACGGCGGGCGGAACGCGGGGACGGGTCCGGAGAAATCCGGGTCCGTCCCCGCAGCTTTTTCCCTCAGATTTCACTTGCTCTTGACGATCGAGGTTGCCGGACCGCAATCGGGCGGCCCATGGGGCCGGCCACGGATGAATGGCCCCTGACCCAATCAAGGAGGAAATCATGGGTCTGCGTATCAACCAGAACATCGCCGCCATGAACGCCTACCGGAACCTCTCGGTGACGGACGGGCAGATGGCGAAGAGCCTTGAGAAGCTGTCCTCGGGCTTCCGCATCAACCGGGCCGCCGACGACGCCGCCGGCCTCTCCATCTCCGAGGGCCTGCGGGCGCAGGTCGGTGGCCTCAAGGTCGCCGTCCGCAACGCTCAGGACGGCATCTCGGTCGTGCAGACCGCTGAAGGCGCGATGAACGAGGTCCACTCGATCCTCGGCCGTATGCGTGACCTGGCCGTGCAGGCGTCCTCGTCCGGTTCGCAGGACACCAACGCCCGCACCGCCGCCCAGACCGAGCTCACCCAGCTCAACGCCGAGCTCGACCGGATCGGCAGCACCACCAAGTTCGGCAGCGTCAGCCTGCTCAACGGGTCCGCCGCCAAGTCGACCGGTGCAGTCACCGGCGGCACCACCGGTGCCCTCTCCGGCGCCAGCTTCGACCTGACCGGCACGTTCGGCGGCGCCGCCGTCTCCGGCACCGTCGCCATCACGGACGGCACCTACGCCAACGCAGGTTCGTACCAGACCGCCCTGCAGAACGCCATTGACACGGTCCTGACCGGTGACGGCGCAGCCGCCGGCTCCCTCAAGGCGACCGTCTCCGACGTCGGCGGCGGCGTGTGGAAGGTCGAGCTCTCCAGCGCCTCGGTCGGTAACGCCGGCACCTTCACCATCGCCAACAGCGACGCCGTCGGTGTCGGCAACGGTGCGTCGTCCGCCCAGGCCAACAGCCTGAGCCAGACGTTCCAGATCGGCGCCAACAACGGCGAGACCCTGGCCGTCAGCTTCAACGGCATCTCGGCCTCGATCCTCGGCACGGCCAGTCTCGACCTGGTGAACAGCGCCTCGTCGGCCATCACCGCCCTCGACACGGCCATCCAGACGGTCTCCACCAACCGGGCCAACCTCGGTGCCGTGCAGAACCGCCTCGAGCACACGATCTCCAACCTGTCGGTCGCGGCGGAGAACCTCTCGGCCTCCGAGAGCCGGATCCGTGACACGGACATGGCCCAGGAGATGGTGTCGTTCACCCGGAGCCAGATCCTCACCCAGGCCGGCACGGCCATGCTGGCCCAGGCCAACCAGGCGCCGCAGCAGGTCCTGCAGCTGCTCCGCTAGTAGCCACTCGATGTGAAGAAGGACGGGGGCGGCTCATCGTGGGCCGCCCCCGTTCGTTTCCCGGATGCGAGGTGCCATGGAGACGTTGGCGGCTTTTCCGCAATCGAGCCCGGTGAGGGCCGTACCTCCCGCGGTGGCGGCCGGTGAGCGTGCGACCGAGCGTGTCGCCACGCCACTGCGCTTCGAGCCAACGGTGAACAACGTCAATGTCGAGTGCGCGCGGCGCTCCGACGGCGTCCAGGTCATGACCTTCATCGACCGGCGGACGGGTGTCGTGATCTCGCAGACGCCGGCCGAGCAGGTGCTGGCCGTGGTCGACGCCATCGTGGCCGCCATCCAGCAGCGGGAAGGGTAGGCAGTGGCCAACAGCAGTATCGACGGGCTGGTGAGTGGGCTCGACACGACCACGATCATCAGCCAGCTGATGTCGTTGGAGCGGGCGCCGCAGAACCGGCTGAAGACGCAGAAGACGACGATCAGCGGCGAGATCGCCATCTACCAGACGCTCAACGCCAAGTTCTCGGCGCTCGCCGCAAAGGCGCAGGAACTGGCCCGGCCGGCCGGTTGGGCGGCCATGTTGGCCACGTCGTCGAGCACGGCGGTCACCGCCACCGCCACCTCGAGCGCCTCAGCCGGACAGCTGAGCTTCACCGTCCAGCAGCTGGCCCGCGCGGAGGCGGTGGCATCCAGTGGCACGGTCGCCTCCACTGCCGTCATTGTGGCCACCGGCCCGGTCACGGTGCAGGTCGGCACGGAAACGGTCAACATCGACCCCGGCAACGGCAGTCTCAGCGCGCTGGTCGACGCCATCAACGCCAGCGGGGCGGGAATCTCCGCCGCAGCCGTCAAGGTCGGCACGGCCGGCTACCGCCTTCAGATCTCGTCCACCACCACCGGCGCCGGCTCCGACATCGTGGTCGACAACACGAACCTGTCAGCGTCGCTCGGGTCGTTCGTCACCGTGCAGGAGGGCCGCGATGCCGTGATCC
>JAICGL010000226.1 GCA_025923175.1 Acidimicrobiia bacterium | reverse complement strand
TCGTCGAGTGCGCCGAGCGACGGGCGCTGGGCGAGCAACGACCGGGTGAACAACCGGGCTTGCTCGAGCGCGACGGCCCGACCCCGCTCGACCCGCTGACGGACCACGTCGGGGGTCTCGTCGGCGGGAAGGAGCATCAGGCGCCAGGCGGAAGGGTTGGCGGCGATGGCCTCGGCCACGCCCCGTAGCCAGGCCAGCAGCGCAGCGGTCGGGTCACCGCCGGTGGGCCGCATGGCCTCGGCCAGCGTGCGGAACGCTCGCCGCTCCTCGCGCTCGAGGAGGGCCGACAGCAGCTCCGCCCGCCCGGGGTAGGCGTTGTAGACGACGGGCTTGGCGAGGTTGGCCGCCCGGGCGACCGCTTCCATGGTCACGGCGCCGTATCCGTGGTCGGTGATGAGGCGCAGGGCGACATCGAGGACCTGTTGGCGGCGGACCTCGATTGGCATCCTCGGCTGGCGGCGGGCGACCTGGGCTGGCATGGGTCAATCTCACTTGCTACGGATGCGTATATACGCTACCGTAGCATACATGTTCAAGACTGAGCCGATGGAGGATTACGGGCTCTTCGGCCCCGATTCCGTCGCCTGGCGCGTGTGGAGGTACCCGACCTCGCTGACCGTTGGATTTCAGCGGGCGGTGGTCGTGGAGGAACTCGACCCGTTCCTGGTGGCCTCAGTTCACGCCACCCAGAAGATCGTGAACCACGCCCGCACCCGCTACGACCGGACGATCTGTTACTTCGCCACCGTGGCCTTCGCCGACTCGGCTTCGGTGGTGGGGGCGTCGGCGCAGCTGATGAAGGTCCACGCCCGCAACGTCGGGGTGGAGCCGGTGAGCGGCCTGCGCTACGACGCCAACAACCCCGACTCGCAGCTGTGGATCCTCCTGACGGGCTGGCACTCGGTCCTCAAGGCCTACGAGGTCTACGGGCCCGGGAGGCTCTCGCCCGAAGACGAGCAGCGGTACTGGCAGGAGTGCGCCATCGCCGCCGAGCTGCAGACGTGCAACCCGGCCGATGTTCCCCGCACGCGTGATGGGGTCCGCCGGTACTTCGAGCAGATGCGGCCCCGTCTGGCCGCCAGCGAAGTCACCCAGCAGGTGATGCACCACCTCCTCGACGCCGACGTGGTGCTCCCGCCGATGCCCAGGGTGCTGCGGCCGGGAGCGAAGGTGATCACACGGCTGCTGCGCACGGCCACCGTGGCCACGCTGCCGCGCTGGCAACGCCGGCTGGCAAACCTGCAGCAGCCGCGTGTGGTCGACGCGTTCATCCGTCCGGTGATGCGTCCGGCCTTCCGCCTGCTCGCCCAGCCGAAGATCTCCTTGCTCGCGTTGAAGCTGATCTCGTCCTCGACGGTGCCCGTCGTGGCACCGGCGCTGCTCGGCACTCCCCCGCGGCGCGCCGAAGTGCTGACTCCCGCCGACGCCTTCGCTCGCCACCTCACACCCACACCTGCCGAGCTCTACGCCCAGTCGCATCCCGAATAGCGCCGACCGTCGGTTCCCGGTGGCCGGGCGATGCTCGGCAACATGGAGTATGGAATCCACAACGACGCGAGGCTGGGCGATGCGGGCCGGAGCGAAGGCCGTCGCCCCTCAGCTGATCGGGGTGATCCCCTTCGGGCTGGTAGCCGGCGCCACCGCGGCGGACGGGGGGCTCGGCGTCGCCGCCGCCACCGGGTTCTCGGGCATCGTGTTCGCCGGCGCCTCGCAACTGGCGGCCATCGACGTCCTCACCCAGGGCGGCACGGCGCTGGTGGCGGTGCTCACCGCTTGGACCATCAATCTACGAATGGTGCTCTACAGCGCATCCTTGGCGCCCTATCTCACCAACGACAGGCTGCGGTCGCGCCTGCTGGCATCGTACGTTCTCGTGGACCAGGTCTACGCCGTGGCCGTGAGCCGCTGGTCCGATCCCGACGATCCGGTCAGCCCGCCCGAGGCCCGCATCCCGTTCATGCTCGGTGCCGGTCTGCTGCTGGGGACCTCTTGGATGACCACCACGGTCATCGGCGCCCTCTTCGGTCCGTCCGTGCCCGACAGCCTTCCGCTCAGCTTCGCCGTCCCGCTCGTCTTTCTCGTCGTGCTGGTCCCCACGATCACCAATCGACCGGCGGTCGTCGCCGCTCTCGGCGGCGGGGTGGGTGCGGTCCTGGCCGCCGAACTGGGCGCCGGCCATGCGTCGATCATCATCGGTGCCTTCATCGGCATCGCAAGCGGAGCTTTCGCCGAGTCCGCCACCGAGGGGAACGAAGCATGAGTCCGGTCTGGATCACCATCCTCCTGGCCGGCGCCGGGACCTTCGCCATGCGGGCGTCGTTCATCGCGGCAGCTGATCGTCTCGTAGACGTCCCTCCGTGGGCGCAGCGGATCCTTCGTCAGATCCCGCCCGCCGCGCTGGCGTCTATCGTCCTGCCCGCCCTCGTTCGGCCGGAGGGTGACCTCGATATCACCCACCCGAGGTTCATCGCCGGGATCATCGCTGCGTTCGTCGCCTGGTGGACGAACAGCGTGGTCGCCACCCTCGTCATAGGTATGGGCGTCGTCATGCTCCTCCAGAACCTCTAGGCGCTGACGGCCGACAGGCCCGCCTGGGCGACGTCCATGTCCTGGGTGTAGTGGCCTCCGCTGACTCCGATGCCGCCGACAACTTTCCCGCCGACCTGGATCGGGTAGCCCCCACCGAAAATCACCAGGCGGTCGACCGCGGCCGGGGCGCCGAGCGCCAGCGGCGGGTCGTCCTTGATGAAGTCGTGCCAACCGTCGGTGGGGAGACCGAACCCGATGGCCGTGTAGGCCTTGTCCTGGGCGACTTGAACTGCGAGGAGGGCTGCGCCGTCCATCCGGCTGAAGGCCTTCAACACGCCGCTCTCGTCACACACCGCGATGACCATCGGAGTGCCCATCTCGTGGGCCTTGGCTTCGGCTGCGGCGATGATCCGGTGGGCGAGATCGCTGGTGATGCTCGTCTTCTCGAAGGTGTCGTCCACGGTGTACCTCCTGTGTCGTGGAAATTGTCAGGACGGGAAACGCTGCTCCAGGTCGCGGATCTCGGGAAGGCCGATGAACTCGAGGAATTCGCCGAAGCGGGGTAGCTCGTCCAAGATCGGGAGAGGCGTTCCGGCTTTACGGATTTCGGCCAGGGCGGAGCGGATCCACGCCGTCGTGCCGAGCAGCGTGGCGATAGGGAAGATCACGATCTTGAACCCCAGGGCGGCCAGCGTGTCGTAGCTGACCGGTGGCGTCTTGCCGCCCTCGGCCCAGTTGAACAACAGCGGAAGGTCGGCGAGCGCCCGCGCCACGACGCTGATCTCGTCCTCGCTTTCCGCCGCCTCGACGAAGAGGACGTCGGCGCCGGCCTCCCGGTAACGGCGAGCTCGCTCGAGGGCACTGTCCATCCCCTCGACCGCCCGGGCGTCAGTGCGGGCGATGATCACGAAGTCGGGCGATCGTCGGGCAGCCACCGCCGCCCGGATCTTCGCCTCCATCTCGGACAGGGGGATGACCTGTTTGCCCTCCATGTGACCGCACTTCTTGGGAGCGACCTGGTCTTCGATGTGGATGGCGGCCACACCGGCCCGCTCGTACTCCTGCACCGTGCGGATCACGTTGAGTGCGTTTCCGTAACCGGTGTCGGCGTCGGCGATGACGGGGAGGTCGCATGCGGCGGCGATACGGGCGGCGTTCTCGACCATCTCGCTCATCGTCAAAAGGCCGACATCGGGCCGCCCGAGCAGGGCGGCGGCCGTCCCGAACCCGGTCATATAGACCGCCGGAAATCCCGCCTCTTCCACCAGGCGGGCACCGAGCCCGTCAAACACGCCAGGCGCCAGGATGGGATCCGGGCGAGCGAGGAGCTCACGCAGCCGCCCAGGCCCGCCGCTCACCGCCCCGAGGAACTGCCCCACTTCTCACCTCCGTCCAACGCGACCGGAGATGCTACGCAACTGTCGGCGCGAGATCTGTCGACACGGCGACATCTGTCGGCACGGCGACATTGAGGGCATCACTGGCGGGACACAGCCCTTGCGATCCGTTGACAGACCATCAGACCGTCCATTCCAATCCTCTCCAAGCCCGCAACCAGTGGGGAGGGGGGCGACATGCCGACGACGGCGGCAGACCTGAGGGCACTCGAGCTCTTCGAGCACTGCACCGACGACGATCTGGCGGTGGTGAGCCGCGCCGTGGACGCCGTCCTGGAGGTGCCTGAAGGGGACGTGATCTGCGCAGAGGACGAGGTCGCTGACCGCTGGTGGATCGTCATCGAGGGACAGGCCGATGCCACCGCGCGCGGCCTCTACCTCGGCACGATCCTCCCCGGCGAGACGATCGGCGAGCTGGCATTGCTCGACGGCCAGCCTCGAACGGCCACGGTGACCGCCATGACGGACATGGTGCTCTACGAACTGGAGGGCAAGAGCTTCGTCGACGCTCTCCTCCAGGCCCCGAACGTGGCCGTCGCGCTGCTCCGCCAGTTCGCCACCCGCTTGCGGGCCATTGACAGGCTGCCGGTGTTCTCGGGAACACGGCCGAAGACGCCGGCGCTGCCCCGCCCCGTCGTGGTCGGCGGCGAGCAGCCCCGAGAGTTCGATCCGAATGTCGTCGGCTATTTCGAGGACCCGTACTCCCATATCGGCCCGTTGCGCGAGCAGGCAGCAGTGCACTTCTCGGAAGCGATCAACTCCTGGGTCGTGACCCGCTACCAGGACGTGTTCCGGCTCAGCCGGGACAAGTCGTTGCTGGGATCGGTCGGCACCTCCGACCCAGCCGCCACCCTCGGCGGATACGCGTCAGAAGCCAACAAGCGCCGGCGTCTCGACAAGGCCATGTCGCGCCGCAACGGCCAGGACCACCTGCGCCTGCGCAGGCTCGTGGCCAAGGTCTTCACGCCCCGTGAAGTGAGCAGCTTGAAGGACCGGGCCGACCGCATCGTCGAGCAGCTCCTCGGTGAGGCGGCCGACAAGGACAGCATGGACGTGATGAGCGACTTCGCGCTCCCGCTCCCGGTCCAGATCATCTCCGAGATGCTGGGCATGCCCTCGGGGGACATGGACCAGCTCCGGGACTGGTCCCACATCCTGACGAAGGCCCTCGACCCTTCGATCTCGTCGGAAGAGGACGAGGCAGCGACCGCGGCCGGGCAAGGGATGTTCGACTACATCGCCCAGGTTGTCGCTGACAAGCGCCGTGACCCGGGCGAGGACATCCTCACCGCGCTAATCCATGCCGAGGAGAACGGGGACCGGCTCGACACCGAAGAGATCCAGGCCCAGGTGATGCTCCTCTACATCGCCGGCCACGAAACGACGGCCAACCTGATCGGCAACGGACTGACGAACCTCTTCCGCTTTCCCGAGCAGATCGACGTCCTCCGGGCGGACTCGGGCCTCGACGCCAATGCCGTCGAGGAGGTGCTCCGTTACGACAGCCCCGCGCAGTTCACACGGCGGGTCAACCGGGAGCCGCTGGAGGTCGGTGGCGTGACCATCCCGGAAGGAAGTCTGATCACCCTGGCGCTCGGCTCGGCCAACCGCGACCCACGCAAGTGGGGCCCGACGGCCGACGTCCTCGATGTCGCCCGGCCCGGTGCCAACGAGCACGTCTCTTTCGGTGGAGGCAGCCACTTCTGCCTCGGCAACGCCCTGGCCCGTCTGGAGACTCAGGCTGCGTTGCCCAAGCTGGTCCGCCGCTTCCCCCGGATGGAGCCCGACTATTCGGAGCCGACCTGGCTGCACCGCATCACCCTGCGAGGCGTAGAAACCCTCCCGGTCATTCTCCGCTGATCGTGTAACGGGCAGCGAAGCCGGGCGGGCGCTTTTCGATCAAGGCCCGGACGCCCTGGCGGTATTCGTCGCTGCCGATCATCTCCTGGACAAGGCGGTCAGATTCGTCGGCAGACTCGCACAGGGGGCGGAAGAGGTCCAGCGACAGTTGACGCTTGATCGTGCGCAGTGACGAGGGCGCCGCTTCGTCCACGAGGGCGCGGGCGTAGGCCAGGGTCGCCGGCAGCACGTCCTCCGGGGGATGAACCGCGTGGACGAGGCCCAACGACTGCGCCTCTTCGGACTCGACGACCCGGCTCGAGAACAGCCACTCCGTGGCCCTGGCGTAGCCGATGATGCGGGGCAGGATCCAGGAGATGCCGTGCTCGGCAGGAAGGCCGAGCCTCGACATGGACGGCGTCCACTTGGCGCCGGCGGCGCCGAAGCGGATGTCACAGAAGCTGGCGAGGACGAAACCGACGCCGGCGACCGCGCCATTGACGGCGGCGATGACCGGCTTCGCGATTGCCAGCGGGAAGCCGAACACCGTGCTGTAGGCGGGATGGTCAGTGTCGCCGGGCTCGGGCAGCGTGTCCTGCACGCCGCTCTCGTACTCCCCTGTGTCGGCGAACCGGTCCAGTGCCCGGGTGTCGGCCCCGACGCAGAAGTGCCTGCCGGCGCCGGTCACGACGATGACGCCGACAGCAGCGTCCTGCTCGGCAAGCTGCATGGCCGTCCGGTACTCGAAGGCCATCCGGCCGGTCCAGGCATTGCTGCGGTGCGGCCGGTTCAATGTGATGAGCGCGACGCCGTAACGCAGCTCGTAGGTGACCGCCTTCCATTCCATCTCAGCGGCTCGGGCTCGAGTTACCCAGGACGATCAGCGTCTTGGT
>JAICGL010000225.1 GCA_025923175.1 Acidimicrobiia bacterium | reverse complement strand
GCTACAAGCTGATGTACGACGCCTACCACCGTGTCTTCGAGCGGTGCGGGCTGTCGTTCCGGCCGGTGGAGGCTCAGGCCGGCGAGATCGGCGGCGACGTGAACCACGAGTTCATGGCCGTCGCAGCAGTGGGCGAGGACGACTTCGTCTGGTGCAAGTCCTGCGATTACGCCGCCAACGTCGAAGCGGCGGTGCGACAGTCCTCCACGGCCACCTTCGGTGCCAAGGACTCCGCCGATATCTCGACGATGGCGCCCGAACACACGCCCGACCTGCCCGGCATCAAGGGCGTCGCCGAGTTCCTCGGCGTCGAGCCCAACGAGATGCTCAAGTGCATCGCCATCGACGTCGACGGCGAGATGGGCCTGGCGATCGTCCCCGGCGACCGGGAGGTCAACCCCTTCGCGCTCAACCAGGCGCTGGCCGGGCGCAAGGTCCGGCTGTGGGAGGACGCCGACTTCGACGCTCATCCCGACGTCCCGAAGGGCTACATCGGACCCCATTTCTCGGGGGCAACGGTGCGTGTCGCCGACCCTGCGGTTGGGGTGCCCAATACCGACGGCTGGGTGACCGGCGCCAACGAGGTCGACCACCACGTCCGGCACGCCGTCCTCGGGCGCGACTTCGACGTCGACACGTTCGCCGACCTCGTCACCGTGGTCACCGGCGACCCCTGCCCCAATTGCGGCTCACCCCTCTCGGTCAACCGCGGAATCGAGGTCGGCCACACCTTCCAACTGGGTACCAAGTACTCCGTCGCGCTGGGCGCCGAGTACACCGACGAGACCGGCCAGCAGCACCCGATGGTCATGGGCTGCTACGGAATCGGCGTCTCCCGGGTCGTGGCGGCCGTCGTCGAGGAGCATCACGACGAGAACGGCCTGGCGTGGCCGGCGGCGCTGGCCCCCTACCAGGTGCACCTCATCAGCCTGCCCGGCAAGGGTGAGGCGGCCCCCGAGGTGCGGGCGGCCGCCGACCGCCTCTATGACGAGCTGCGCGCCGCCGGGGTCGACGTCCTCTACGACGACCGCGACCAGAGCCCCGGCGTCAAGTTCGCCGACGCCGACCTCCTGGGTGTGCCGACGCAGCTGGTCCTCGGCGGCAAGGGGCTGGCGCGCGGTGTGGTCGAACGGAAGGACCGCAGCAGCGGAGAGCGCGATGAGGTGGCCCTGGAGACCGTTGTCGGAGTAGTGTCAGGGGGCTGACCGGGCTTCGGTCCGAGACCGGCCGGTAGCGGGCGCGTTCGCGCCCTACTGGACTATATTTGTAGGTCACTCAGCCGAGCGGGAGAGGGACGTGGGCGTGAGCCCACGTTTTTTCTTGAGACGACGAAGGAGGTGCGCCGGTGGCTGACCAGACTGCGGTACGAGCCGCCGCCGAACCGGTCCTCGCGTCCCTCGGCCTGGAGCTCGTCGACGTCGAAATCGTCGGTTCCGGCCGGGCCCGCACCCTGCGGCTGACGATCGACCGCGAGGGCGGCATCGACCTTGAAACGCTGGCCAAGGCCAACGGGCCGGTGTCCGACGCCCTCGACAGCGTGGACGCGGTGTCTGGTCCATACACCCTGGAGCTGTCGAGCCCCGGCGTCGAGCGCCCTCTCCGCCGGCCGGCCGAGTTCCGCCGCTTCATCGGCACGACCATCTCCGTCAAGTCGCACGACCCCATCGACGGTGCCCGCCGTCACCGCGGCCTGCTCGCAGAGGCCGACGACACGGGTATCGCCCTCGAGGTCGACGGCCAGCATCGCCGGCTCTCTTACGACGCGATCGCCTCGGCCCGCACCGTGTTCGAGTGGGGCCCGTCCCCCAAGCCGATCGGGCCCGCGAAGAAGCGCGTCGCCAAAGAGCGGCCCCTCAAAGAGAGGTCGGTATGAACTTCGAGCTGATGGAGGCCCTCCGGGTCATCGAACGGGAGAAGGGGATCAACTTCGAGATCCTGCTCGAGGCTCTGGCCAACGCGCTCGTGACCGCCTACAAGCGCATGCCCAACGCCGCCGAGGAGGCGTTGGTCGAGATCGACGCCGAAAGCGGCGAGATCCGCGTCGTCGCCCAAGAGCTCGACGAGGACGGCTCCGTCGTCCGCGAGTGGGACGACACCCCGACCGACTTCGGCCGCATCGCCGCCCAGACGGCCAAGCAGGTGATCCTCCAGCGCATCCGCGAAGCGGAGCGGGAGATGAAGTACGAGGAGTACGCCGGGCGCGAAGGCGACATCGTCACCGGCATCATCCAGCAGTCCGACCACCGCTACACGCTGCTCGACCTCGGCAAGGTCGAAGCGCTGCTGCCCCAGGCGGAGCAGGTTCCCTACGAACGCTACGAGCACGGCGCACGCCTGAAGGCCTACATCGTCGAAGTGCGCCGCACCTCCAAGGGGCCGCAGATCGTCGTGTCCCGGACGCACCCCGGTCTCATCCTGCGGCTGTTCCAGCTCGAGGTGCCCGAGATCGTCGAGGGCGTGGTCGAGATCAAGGCGATCGCCCGCGAACCGGGGCACCGCACCAAGATCTCCGTGGCGGCCAACGACGCCAACGTCGACCCGGTCGGCGCCTGCGTCGGCGCCCGGGGGTCGCGGGTGCGGATGGTCGTCAACGAACTGCGAGGCGAGAAGGTCGACATCGTCCCCTACTCGCCCGATCCGGCCGAGTTCGTGATGAAGGCGCTGTCGCCCGCCAAGGTCAAGGAAGTCCGCATCGTCCACGAGACGGGAACGGCCGAGGTCGTCGTGCCCGACTACCAGCTCTCGGTGGCGATCGGCAAGGAGGGGCAGAACGCCCGCCTGGCCGCCCGCCTCACCGGCTGGCGCGTCGACATCAAGAGCGAGTCCCAGCTCTACGAAGAGGAGCAGAGGGAAGCCGCCGAAGAAGAGGAATGGGCCGCCGGCGAGTGGATCACCGACGAGTCGGGCGAGATGGTCTGGCAACCGGCCGAAGGCGGCGAAGCGGTGTCGGCGTCCGACGCAGGATGGGGTGAGGTCGAGACCGCCGCCGACGGCGAAGCGGAAGAAAAGCCTGACGAGAGCGTTGAACCCGGCGAGATCGTCGCCGACGTCCCGGCGGAGGCCGTGGCCGCGGAGACCGTGGCTGCGGCGGCAGCAGAAGCTCCGGCGGAGGCGACCGTCGCCGACGGCGAGGAGGGGAATGGCTGAGGCCGCGACCCTTCCCCGCGTGCCGGAGCGCACCTGCATCGGCTGCCGGCGCAAGACCGCTTCGGCCGGGCTGGTGCGTGTCGCCCGCCGCTCCGACGGTGAGCTGTCCGTCGGCCGCACCGAACCGGGGCGGGGCGCCTGGCTCTGCGCCGGCTCGGTGGCCTGCTTCGACGCCGCTGTACAGCGCCGTGCGTTCGGGCGGGCATTGCGGGCCGAGGTCTCGGGGCAAGAGTTGGGTTGGCTGCGTGAAAGACTGTTGAGCGAGGGCGTGAGCACCTCGGAGGGCCCGACGGGCCACAAGCTGGAAGGGGTTGTCGGAGCGTAGATGGCGAATAAGAGGATCCGGGTCTACGAGCTAGCGCGAGAGCTCGGGCTTTCCAACAAGGAAGCCCTTGATCTCTGCGAGCGCCTGCGGATCGGAGTTAAGAGCCACTCCTCGAGCATCGAGGACCCGCAGGCCGACCGCGTGCGCCGTCTCGCCGACTCGGAGGGGCTCCGCCGCCCCACCCAGCCCGAAGCCGAACCGGAGCCGGCAGCCGCCGTCGCGGCGCCGCCCGAAGCACCCGAAGCCCCCGACGAGCCCGCCGCGCCCGCCCACCGGGTGATCCGCTCCACCGAGGGCGGTGCCTCACGGATGGCCCCCCGGCCGGAAGCACCGTCGCCACCTCCGCCGCCGCGGGCGCCGATGCCCGAGCGCGTGCAACCGATTCAACCGGCTCCGGCCGCGCCGACCGAGGCGCCGCCGGCCGAGCGTCCCGCCGCCGAAGCGCCCCGCCCGGCAGCGGCGTCGAGCGCGCCGGCTCCGCCTGCGCCTCCGGCCACCGGCCCTGGCGACGGTGCACCTCAGGGGGGTCGGCCCAGCAGGGCTCCCAGCGCACCCGACCCGCGCGGGTCCGCTCCAGGTGCGGAAGCTCCTGGCGGCTCGAGCAGCGCGCCGAGTGGCCCGGGCCGGCGCATCCCGCCGCCCCCGCCGCCGCGCAGCATGTCCGGCAAGCCCATTCCGCCTCCGCCCGGCACACCACGGACTGGCGGCCCGAACGGGGGTCCCAGTGGTCCGGGTGGCCCCGGTGGCGGCGGTCCCGGTGGTTCGCGGGGTGGAGGATTCCAGGGTCGTGGCGGTCCCGGTGGTGGCGGCGGTGGTCCGCGCACCGGTGGGGGCGGTCCGCCCCGTCCGGGTGGTGGCGGGTTCGCTCCCCGAGGGGGCCCACCGCGTACCGGCGGCGGTCCTGGCGGCGGCGGCGGAGGATTCCCCGGTCGTGGCGGTCCCGGTGGTGGCGGTCCCGGCGGGGGAGGGTTCCCCGGTCGTGGCGGTCCCGGTGGTGGCGGTCCCGGCGGCGGTTTTGCCGGTCGTGGCCGTCCCGGTCCGCAGCAGCGGCCCCGGCGCAAGAAGAAGCGCGGTCGCGGCGAGGAGCTCACTCCGCAGGCTTCGCCGAGCTACACGCCGGCAGACGCGCCCGTACCCGAAGGTGAGATCGTCGTCCCCCGTCTGACGACGATCCAGGATCTCGCGCCGAAGCTCAACCGCACGCCGGCCGACATCGTCCGCATGCTGATGATGGCCGGCGAGATGGTCACCGCCACCCAGTCGCTACCCGACGAGATGATCGAGCTGATCGCCGAGGAGCTCGGCGCCAACGTGATCCTCGTCGAGCCCGGCATGGAGGCCGAGCTCGAGCTGCAGAAGCTGTTCGACGACGATGACGACGAGGATGACGAGTCTCTCCTGGAGGCACGCCCCCCGGTCGTGACCATCATGGGCCACGTCGACCACGGCAAGACGAAGCTCCTGGACCGCATCCGGGAAGCCAACGTGGTGGCCGGCGAGGCCGGCGGCATCACACAGCACATCGGCGCGTACCAGTCGGTTCAGAACGGTCGGAAGATCACCTTCATCGACACACCGGGCCACGAGGCGTTCACCGCCATGCGGGCCCGCGGTGCCGACGCCACCGACATCGTCGTGCTGGTGGTTGCCGCCGACGACGGCGTCATGCCCCAGACGGTCGAGGCGCTGAACCACGCCAGGTCGGCCGAGGTGCCGATCCTCGTGGCCATCAACAAGATCGATCGGGAGAACGCCGATCCCGACAAGGTGCGCCGGCAGCTCACCGAACACGAGCTCGTCCCCGAGGAGTGGGGCGGCGAGACGATGATGATCGAGGTGTCCGCCCTCGAGGGTCTCGGCATCGAAGACCTGCTCGAGGCGATTCTCCTCGTCGCCGACGTGGAAGACCTGAAGGCCAACCCGAAGGCGCCGGTGCGTGGCCTCGTGCTCGAAGCCAACCTCGACGCCGGCCGGGGTCCGGTCGCCACCGTGCTGGTGGAGAAGGGGACGCTGCGGGTCAGTGACCCGATGGTCGCCGGTCACGCCTGGGGTCGCGTCCGGGCCATGCTCGACGAGCACGGCAACCAGGTGAATGAGGCCGGCCCGTCGGTTCCGGTCGTGGTGCTCGGTTTCGACGACGTGCCCTATGCGGGTGACGAACTGCGCGTGGCGCCCGACGACCGTACGGCTCGCGTGGTCGCCGAGTCCCGAGGCCGCCGGCGGCGCCTGGCGCAGATCACCGCCTCATCGGGGTATGGCGGCGGCACCAAGCTGGAGGACATCTTCGCCCACATCCAGGCCGGCGAGGTCACGACGCTCAATCTCGTGCTCAAGGCCGACGTGCAGGGCTCCCTCGAAGCGCTGACCGAGTCGCTCAAGAAGCTCGAGCGCGACGAGGTGAAGCTCGCCTTCGTGCACCGTGGTGTCGGCGGGATCACCGAGTCCGACGTCAACCTGGCCAACGTGTCGAACGCCACGATCATCGGCTTCAACGTCCGCCCCGACCGCAAGGCCCGTGAGATGGCCGAGCAGGAAGGCGTCGAGCTCCGGCTCTACGAGGTGATCTACCAAGCCCTCGAGGACATCGAGGCCGCCATGGTGGGCATGCTCAAGCCCGAGTTCGAAGAGGTCGTCACCGGCGAAGCCGAGGTGCGGGAAGTGTTCTCCGTACCGAAGATCGGCAAGGTCGCCGGCTGCTACGTCCTCAACGGCACGATCACCCGAGGTTCCAAAGTCCGCTTCCTGCGCGACGGCACGGTCATCTGGAAGGGCGAGATCGCCTCCCTGAAGCGCTTCAAGGACGACGTCCGCGAAGTGCAATCCGGCTACGAGTGCGGTATCGGCCTAGAGAACTACCAGGACCTGAAGCCCGGCGACGTGATCGAAACCTTCTCGATCAAGGAGATCCCCCGGACTTAATTCCGGGGAACCCGCACAAGACCCAGGCGTAGAGTGGGTATGTGGCGTCCGACGACCAGCGTGCGATGCCCTCGCGGTCGCTTGCCGAAGTGGCCGGCGACATAGCCGCCGGTCAGGCGACACCCCAGGAACTGCATGACGCGTTTCTGAACGCCCAGGTGTTCTGCGAAGCGGGAGATCGACCGGGATTCGTTGCGGTTGGCCCTCCAGGGGACGGATTCATCCCGGTATTCACCTCCGAGGTCGAACTGGCGCGGGCCCGGGGTCCGGTGCGG
>JAICGL010000224.1 GCA_025923175.1 Acidimicrobiia bacterium | reverse complement strand
TCCTGCCGATCGTGCCGATGTTCCACGCCAACGCCTGGGGGCTGCCCTACGCCGGGTGGATGGCCGGGTCCGACTTCGTGATGCCGGCCCGGTTCCTCCAGGGCGAACCCCTCTGCAAGCTGATCATGGCCGAGAAGCCCACGATCTCCGGCGCCGTGCCCACGGTGTGGAACGACATCCTGGCCTACGCCGACAAGAACAAGGACACCGTCGACCTCACGTCGCTGCGGCTTGTGCCCTGCGGTGGGTCGGCCGTCCCCCGCAGCCTCATGGAGGCGTTCGAGCAGCGCCACGACGTGAAGATCATCCAGGCCTGGGGAATGACGGAGACGTCGCCCATCGCCGCGGTCGCCATGCCCCCCAAGCAGGCGCCCCCCGAGGACGAGATGAACTGGCGGTCGCGGACCGGCCGGGTCATCGCCGGCGTGGAGCTGCGGATCACCGCCGACGACGGCTCGGTGCTGCCCTGGGACGGCGAAGCCGTCGGCGAGATCGAGGTTCGGGGTCCGTGGATCACCGCCTCGTACTACAAGGACGACGACCCCCAGAAGTTCCATGACGGCTGGCTGCGGACGGGCGACGTTGGCACCGTGGAGCCCAACGGCTTCGTCCAGATCACCGACCGGGCAAAGGACGTCATTAAGTCGGGCGGTGAATGGATCTCCTCCGTCGAACTGGAGGGCGAGCTGATGGCCCACCCGTCGGTGAAGGAGGCCGCCGTGGTCGGCGTCCCCGACGAGCGGTGGGACGAGCGACCCCTGGCCTGTGTCGTCCTCAAGGACGGCGAGAGCACCTCGGTCGAGGACCTCAAGGGCTTCCTGGCCGACCGGGTGGCCAAGTGGTGGCTGCCCGAGCGCTGGACCTTCATCGAAGAGGTGCCCAAGACGAGCGTGGGCAAGTTCGACAAGAAGGTGCTCCGGGCGAAGTACGCCGACGGGGAACTCGAAGTCCAGCAGCCCTGACGTTCTTCCAATTCCTGGGTTTTCGCTGCGCGCATTCCAGTAATTACCGCAGCCTGATCGCAAGAATTCGATTCCGCGCGAGCTAAGAAAGCGCTAGGAATCTCAAGGAACGCGGGCGAGCGGCCGAGAAATCCGGCCAAGGGATTACACAGGCGTCACTTACCACCGTCTCCCTCGTTATAAACATCGAACCAGCGACCAGAAAGGAGAGACGGCCTCATGCGTTTGCGCATGCTCTCCGGACGGCCGCGCCACCTTCAGATCTTCGTTGTTTCGCTTGTCGTGCTGGTCCTCGGGATCGCGATGGGCGTCGGCCGGGTTTCACGCTCGACAACCTCGCTCGAGACGGAGGCGGCCGCCGCCTTGTCCTCCGGGAGCGACGCCTTCGTTGACGTCCCCCCGAGCCCGGTGACGACGACGCCGCCGACGACGGCCGCGGCTGAGCCGCCGGCCACCACGCCGCCCGCCGATGCCGCTGCCGTGGCTGAGGCTGTCCCGGCCGCCCCGGCCGTCGCCCCGCCCGCTGAGGTGGCCGCCCCGAAGCCGATCCTCCCGCTTGGGAAGGGCATGTGGCTCTACCAGCTGTCGATGTCTGAGGGCGGCGACGCCACCAAGGTCGTCAACAAGGCAAAAGCCCTCGGGCTCACGCACCTCTACACCCGGCTCGGCTCCTCCAAGAAGGGCTTCTACGCTCAGGACGAGCTCAACAAGCTCCTCCCCGTCGCCCACGCCGCCGGCATCAAGGTCATCGGGTGGGACTTCGTGTACCTGACCGATCCGATCGCCGACGCCGTCCGCTCGAAGGCCGAGATCGACTACGTCACTCCCGACGGCCACAAGATCGACGCCTTCTCGGCCGACATCGAGAGCGTCCAGGAGGGCGTGAACCTGACCGCCGAAGGCGCGGCTCTCTACGGAGCCAAGCTGCGTGAACTCGTCGGCCCGAGCTACCCGCTGATCGCCACGGTCCCCCGGCCCAGCCCGAAGAAGTCATTCCCGTTCGCCGAGGTCACCGCCGCCTTCGATGCCATCGCCCCGATGGTGTACTGGCAGAACCGTGATCCGGCCACCGATGTCGCCGGGGCGATCGACTACCTGGCCCAGTTCAACAAGCCGATCATGCCGATCGGGCAGGCCTACAACGGAGGCCCGGAGGGCGGGCCGGACCGTGACCCACCGAAGGAACAGCTCGTCGCCTTCATGAACACGGCCCACGCCAAGGGTGCCGTCGCCGTGTCGTTCTGGGTCTGGAACCACGCCACACCCGAACAGTTCGCAGCGATCGACCAGGCCCACACCTGGGAGCTCCCCATCGGCCGCGCCGCCACCGGCGCGGCCGCCGTCTTTCTCCAGCGGGTCCTGAACCTCCTCGGCCAGTCGGTGGCCCCGGACGGCACGTTCGGCCCCGCCACCCAGACGGCCATCGCCAACGTCCAGCGGGCCTTCGGCCTCCCGGCCACCGGCAAGCTCGACGCCGTCACGGCCCGCTCCATCACCGGCCCCAGGCTCTAAGCGTTCCTTAGGAACACCTGTCGTTCGTCAGGAACGCCGGGAGTTCCGGACCCGTCGCCGGGAACCACTCCGCCCACCCGGGTCCACCAGCACCCGGTTCCGGCCCATCGGCGCGGCACAGGGCCCGAGCGAGCTGGACCGGCGACCGACCCGGCGCCGTCACGAGGACCGGCACCTCGCCGAGGACGACCGCCGCAAAGTGCGCCCCTGGCCCGGTCGTCACGCCACCCCCGCCATCGCGTTTCACCCAGGCCAGCCGACGGTGAGGCCGGTCCGACCACCAGTCGAGGACGCCTGAGGCCCGGGACCGGAAACCAGTTCCGGCGAACTCGATCCGCTCCGACGGCCCGACGAGGATTTCACCGTGCACCCGACCGGGCTGGGCGAAAGCCACCGGCTCCGGACCACCGGGAGGTGGGCCCGACGGGGGAAGTCCGCCCGGCTCGGCGGTCGCCTCCCACTCGAGGTCGAGGCCGACCGGCAGCCGCTCCCCCCACTCGTTGCCCCAGGCGTCGGCCGGGTCGTCGTACCCCAGCCCGAACGCCTCCAGCCCGATGCTCCAGTGCTCCAGGGGCGTCTCGCAGATCAGCTCGCCCCACAGCCCATCGGCCCGCACTTCGAGGCCAGAGCGGGGCAGCGGTACCTCATGGTCCCGCACGGCCACCAGGCGGGGGGTCAGCAAATACGTCCACCACCAGGCCACGCCCTGGTTCGGCAGCAGGGTCAGCCGGACGAAACCGCCGAGCAGGGCTCCGCTCTCCGGGTGGACACCGGCAAAGTCGATCTCCCAGGCGTCGGCCCAGGCCGGATCGCCGCCGGGTGCCCGGAGGCGTTCGTCGCCCGGCCGGGGCGGCTCGTGCAGGCGGGCCACGTCCATACCTCCAGACTTGCCCGATTGCCGCGGCCAGGCCGGATCAGGACGCCGATACCTTGGTTCCATGGCCGACGCGCCGCTCTCCCGCCGGCAGATGCTCGGGCTCCTCGGCGCCGGCCTGCTGACCGCCTGCTCGCCCACTCGGCGCGAGAGCGGCACCGAAGCGACTCGGGAGCGTCACCTGCCTCCCCCGACGCAGACGACGACCACCGCGCCCACGACGACCACCACGGCCGCGCCGCAGTTCGTCTCGAACCTCCCCCCCTTCGACACCGTCAACCCGATGTCGGGCTTCGTGGCCTTCGGCGACTTCGGCGGCGGGCCGGCCCAGGGGCAGGTGGCGGCCGGCATGCTGCAGTGGGTCCGCGACGGGCATCGCGTCGACGCGCTCGTCACCACCGGCGACAACGTCTACGACTTCGGTGAGCCGAAGTTCTTCGAGGCCCATCTCAAGGCGCCCTACCGGGCGCTGCAGAACACGGGCCTGCCGTTGTGGGTCACCCTCGGCAACCACGACGTGGCCGGCGGCCACGGCGACAAGCAGCTCAAGTTCCTCGGCCTGCCGCCGCTGCCCTACACCAAGTCGCTGCCCGGGGTGCGGTTCCTGTTCCTCGACGGCAACCGTCCCGGCGACGAAGCCCAGAAGAAGTGGCTGGCCGAGCAGCTGGCGGCGCCGTCACCGCCGCTGTTCACGGTGGCGGTGTTCCACCAGCCCATCTTCTCCTGTGGCCTCCACGGCCGCACCCCGGCGGTGATCGAACACTGGTATTCGATGCTCAACGGCGCGGTGTCACTGGTCCTCACCGGGCACGACCACCATTACGAGCGGTCCCTCAGTGCCGAGGGCACGACGTACATCGTCACCGGCGGCGGCGGCCGGGAGCTCTATCCGCTGTTCCCTCTCTGCAACCCGCCCGAACAGCGGGTCGGCAGATCGAAGCATCACTTCACCGCGGTCGAGACCTACTCCGACCGGATGGCCCTCACCGCCGTCGCCATCGACGGATCGATCCTCGACCAGGTCGACATCCCCGCCGCGCTTCCCTCCCCCTAAATGAACTGGCTGACGTCGGCCTGCTTGGAGCGGACGGCGTCGGCGGCGGTCCGCAGGGCGCCGACCTCGTCGTCGGTCAGACCCAGCTCCACAATCTCTTCCACGCCGTTCCGGCCGAGCTTGGCCGGAACGCCGAGGTAGACGTCAGAGATCCCGTACTGGCCGGCCATCCAGGCGCACACCGGCATCGTCGCCTTGGTGTCACCCACGATCGCCTTGACCATGGCGGCGGCAGCCGACGACGGGGCGTAGTACGCCGAGCCGGTCTTGAGGAGGCCCACGATCTCGGCGCCCCCATCGCGGGTCTTGCGCACGAGTTCCTCGATCGTCTCGGCGTCGGCCACCTCGGCCAGCGGCTTGCCGGCCACCTTCACCTGGCTCGGCACCGGCACCATCGTGTCGCCGTGGCTGCCGAGGGTGATGGCTTCGACCTCGAGCGGGGAGATGCCGAAGCGCTCGGCCACGAAGTGCTGGAAGCGGGCCGTGTCGAGCATTCCCGCCTGGCCCATGACCCGCTCGTGGGGGAACCCGCTCACCTGGGCGGCCAGCGCGGTCATCTCGTCGAGCGGGTTCGACACGACCAGCAGGATCGAGTCGGGCGAGCCGGCCACGAGCTGGCGTGTCACGTCACCCACGATCTTGGCGTTGACCTCGAGGAGGTCCATCCGGCTCATCCCGGGCTTGCGCGGCAGGCCGGCGGTGATCACGCACACGTCGGACCCGGCCGTCGCGTCGTAGGTGTTGCTGCCGACGATCCGTGTCTCGAAGCGCTCGATTGGCCGGCACTGCATCATGTCGAGCGCCAGGCCCTGGGGCTTGTCCTCGATGATGTCCACCATCACCACTTCGTCGACGATGTCCGCCTCAGCGATGCGCAGGGCGGTGGTGGAGCCGTAGAAACCGGATCCGACGATCGTGACCTTCATGCGGGTACCTCTCCTCGAGCGTCGATAGGTCGGGCCGGCCGACTCTATAGCTGCCGCTCGAGAAGCTTCTAACGCTCGTGGAGCAGGACTCTCCGGGCCTCGCCGAGCTCGACGATCCGTTCCGCCGCGCCGCCGACGGCTGCGCCGTGGTCGGGGTGGGCGAGGCGGACGAGTCGCCGGAACCGGCGGAGGATCTCGTCCCGTTCCGGCGGTACTCCGGGGGCGAAGCCGAAGACCTCCATGGCCCAGCGGAGGTCGGCCGGGACACCCCACCACAGCTCGGCTGGCCGGCCCTTCGCCGATGCGGCCGCCGCCGGTCGCCGGCCGAAGTCGAGCGGTCGATGCGCCGCTTCGGTCACCCACCGGGCGGTGATGCCCTCGGGGAGCACGCCGGGCCGCTCGATGGCCGCGGCGATGGCCCGGAGGCACATCTGGCGGGGATACGACGCCATGGCCGCCGCCGCCATCACCGTCCCTAGGACCTGAGGGACGGGGTGGTTGCCGTGGACGTCGAGTTCCGCCACGAGGCCGTGACCAACGCCCAGGAGGCGGTGGCGGGAGAGGGCGAGCCCTTCGGTGTCGAGCTGAAGCCGGAAGCGCAGCGCCCGCCGGGGAACCGAAAGGCCCTGCCGGGCATCCCGCAGGAGCGGCCCGAGTGCCTCCGCCTGTTCCTCGTCGAGCCCGGCCGCGGTCGTGGCCGCCACGCAGGCCAGCAGGAGCGGCCCATACCCGGGATGGGCTGTAGGAAGCAGTCGTTGACCGAGGGCCACCCGGCGGGTGGGCATGTGCCGCCTTGTGTGGCGGACGGTCAGCTCGGCCAGCAGCATCCCCCCAGCATGCCCGGTCCCGGCTGAAAAAGGTGCTGCCGGCCGCCCTCAGGCGACCGGCAGCTGTACCAGCAGGTGATTGGTGGAGTTTTTAGAACATTCCCCCGATGACCCAGGCGTCGTCGCCGAGGAGGCCGCCGAGCCAACCCTGGCGGTCGTTGTCCCAGCCGATGGTGCTGACCGGAAGACCCTGACCCGACTGGCCGAGGTAGAAGTCGGCCACCGGGTTGTGACCGGTGAATGAGGCGTCGTCGATCCCGAAGGCCGACAGACCCATGTCCCAACCGGAGCCGTCCTCACCGAGGACGTCGTCGTCGAAGACGATGGGCATGTCGAACTCGTTGTCGTCGTCGACGTGTACGCCCCAGGCGGGGCCGTGTCCGGTTACGTCGAGACCCCAGGCCGGGCCGTCCTCGTCATCGACATGGAGACCCCACGTGTCGGCGTGGTCCCAGCCGGCATCCCAGTCGTCGTTCGCCATAGCCGGGAACGCAACCAGCCCGAGGCCGAGGCCGAGGGCAAGGCCGAGGACACCGGCGCGTCGCATGCTTCTCAACTC
>JAICGL010000223.1 GCA_025923175.1 Acidimicrobiia bacterium | reverse complement strand
CGCCCGGGACGCACCGGATCGACGACATCATCGCCGAAGGCGACAAGGTAGTCGTGCGAGTGACGGGCGAGGGCGTGCACGAAGGCGAGCTGTTCGGCATCCCTCCAACCAACCGGCCGATGAAAGTGACTGGCATCACGATCCTCCGCCTCGAAGGCGGGAAGATCGTCGAGCGTTGGGTGGAGGTCGACATGCTCGGCGCTCTACAGCAACTCGGCGTCGTACCCGAGAGCCAGTCCGCCGTCTGACCGGACAGCAGAAGGGCCCCGGACCTGAGTCCGGGGCCCTCGCTGCAATTCAATTGGTGGCGGGGGAGGGATTTGAACCCTCGACCTTCGGGTTATGAGCCCGACGAGCTACCAGACTGCTCCACCCCGCGGCGCATTGGTCAAGATAACAGAAGCGGAACTTCAACGGAACCGCGGGCTGGGCGTAGGTACCATCGATTCCGTGGAGCAGAGCGCCCTCGTCGAGGAGGTCGGGCACCGGCTGGCCCGGGCGGGTTTGCGGTGGACGGCGGGCCGGCGGGAGGTCGTCGCGATCTTCGAGTCGGCGCAGGCGCCGTTGTCGATGCAGGACCTGCAGGATCGGGCCCGGGAGGCCCGGGTTCCGCTGTCGTCGCTGTACCGGATCGTGAGTGATCTGGTGGCGGCGAATGTGCTGGTGCGGCTGGAGTTCGAGGAGGGGTTCGCCCGGTTCGAGCTGGTCGAGGAGCTCGCCAAGCACCACCACCATTTGGTGTGCGTGGAGTGCGGGACGGTGGAGGACTTCGAGGGGCCCGGCCTGCCCGACCTCGAACAGGCGGTCGACGATGCGATGCGGTCCATCGCTCGCCGGCACCGCTTCGCCGTCCGCAACCACCGCCTCGACTTCTTCGGCACCTGCGCCACCTGCACCGGCGCCTGAGCTGGGAGTCTCGAGCGGATTACGTACCGTAACGGTGGGTAATCCGCTCAGGGTTGCCCGGCAGCGACGACCTCACAGCCGGGGAACAGCTCCGCCGCCATCTCGCGCACCGCAGGGTCGGAGGGGTCGCCGACCCAGCCGGCAGCGGCGATGCCCACAGCCCGGAGACCGGCGACGGCCTCCCCCACCGCTCCGGCGTCGGGGCCGGCGACGAGGACGGCGGAGCCCGGGCCGGATCTCCCCTCGCCGCGGCCGGCGCGAAGGTTTTCGACGGCGTTCGCGGCCGTGGGCAAAGCGAGAATCGTCACTTTCGTGACCGGCGTTTCCATCGATTCTTCCGTGTGCCCCTTTCGGACCGGCTTGTGCGTTGCAGGGAGCCTACGAAGCTGCCGATATCCCGACACAGAATGCGTTTCGAAGAGCTGGCCTACCGCGCCGGGGGACAGGCGGTCACCATCCCCTTCCATCGCACCCTGACGGTGCTCGGCGGCCTCGACGCGGAGTCACGCAAGCGCTTCGCCGAACGGGCCGTTGCCTCCCTCACTGGGACCGGCGCCGGCTTCGGCGTGAGCCTCGTCTTCGTCGACGGGTCCGGCAGCCGGGTCCACCTCGTGCGGGATCCCCGCGGCGCCCCCACCCTCACGGACCTCGACAGCGGCGAAGACCTCGCCGAGGCCCTGGCAGACGGCGGCGGCACGATCGATTGGCTCCACCTGCTCGGGCTCGGCTCGCCGGAGCTGCTGCTCCTCGACCCGGTCCACTTCGAGCGGGGCCCCGACGAAGAGCGCAGCTTTGCTGCCGGAGAGGGCGACGGCGAGCTGGCCGAGGCCCGGGCCGTGCTGGCCCAGGTGGAGGAGGAGTACCAGCAGGTCGTCGAACGCCACCGCCACGTCGAGGAGCTCCGGGGCGAGATGGCCCGTCTCGACGAGGAGATCAACCTCGCCGACGAGCTGGCCGCCCGCCGCCGCTACGAAGACGCCGCCCGCACCGTCGCCCGGCTCGAAACCGAACTCGCCCTTCTTCACGGCGCCGAGCCGGCCGAGCGCCGGGTGGCCGAAGCGGCGCTCGCCGCCACCCGCGTGGCCGCCGAACATCGAGCCGCCAGCGACGTCCTCGACGCGGCCCTGGCCGCCTTCGGTGACCGCCGCCGCCTCGACCAGCGCTCCCTCGGGCGGGCGCTCCGCCTCCCGGCCGAGATGCCGGAGAACCTCGAGCGCCTCCAGACCGAGTTCGTCGAAGCCTCCCGTCGGCGGGCCGACCTCACCGCCCGGCTCGACGCCGGCGCCGCCTCCGACCTTCCAACGCCGTCGGCCCCCTGGGTGCTCACCCTCGCCCGTCAACACCACCCTGAGCTGTGGGCCCGGGCTGAGCGGGTGACCGCGGCCGGCACCCGGGCCGCCGAGCTGTCGATCGGTCTCGGCGGGGCCGGGCAGCACGGCGCGCTCGTCGCCGAGATCGAAGCTGCCCATCAGGTCGTCGAGGAGGCCGAGCGCGAAGTCGACGCCGCCAAGGTGAAGGCCCTGGCGGGGGCGGCCAGGCGCAAGCTTGCCAAGGCCCAGGAGGACGAGGAGGCCGTGCTCCGCCGGGCGGGCTTCGTCAGCTGGCTGTCGTTCCAGATGCGACGCATCGACGTCCTCCTCGAGCCCGACGCCGTCGAGGCGATGCGGGTCGCCGAGCTGGAACACCAGGTGGCCCAGGTCGCCTGGGCCGAGCTGGCCGGCGATGTCGATCCCGAGGAGGCGCTGGCCGCCCGGGCCGAGATCGAGGGCTACGCCGTCCAGATGGACACCGCCCAACACAATGTCGAAGCCACCGAGCAACTCCACCGCGAGCTGGTCGACGAGGTCGAGCCGGCCTGGGCCGCCGCCCGGGACGCCCTGTTGGAAGCCTGCCGGTCGTTCGACATCGAGCCGGAGCACGCCGTCTCGGAGGTCGCCGCCATCGTTTCCGAGGCCCGCCACGGGCGGCTGCAGCAGGCCGTCGAGGAGGCCGAGGAATCCCTGCGCCTCATCGAAGCGGAACTGGAGACCCACCTGGCCGCCGCCGGCCGCCCCGGCCCCGGCCACGTCGCCGCCCGCCTGGAGGCGGTCACCGCCCTCGCCGCCGAGGCGGCGCTGCACCTCAAGTCCATCGAGTCGAACCGGATCCCCGACGAGGTCGAGGCCGAGCTCGGCGAGGCGCGGGCCATGATGGCCCGCTTGGCCCGGCCCGAGTGGGAGAACCTCCCCGCCCCGCCGGCGTTCCCTCTGTCGGGCCAAGAAGACGCCGAAGGCGATCCCGATCGGGTGGGCCGCCTCATCGAAGAGCGCACCCGGGTGGCGACCGAGCTCGACGCCGCCGGCCGCGGCCTGCCCGACATCGACCGGCTCTTCGACCGCCGCGAAGCACTGGCCCGCCGGGTGGCAATCCTGGAGGTGTCTGCCGGTACCGGCCCGCTCCTCGTCACCGCCGAGGAAGCCGAGATGGTGCTCCTCGGCCGCTTCGCCCAGACCCGGCGGGTGGGGCCCGAGGCCGAGCCCGTTCCCGTCCTCGTTGACGACGCCCTCGCCGCCTTCCCCCGCCACGAGAAGTGGCGCCTGCTCGACCTCGTCGCCCGCCTCGGCGAAGCCAGCCAGGTCGTGTACCTGACCGACGACGAGGAGACCCTGGAGTGGGCCCGCAGCAGGTCAGTCAAGGGCAGCATCGGCGTGATCGCTCCCGAACCCGCCGCGGCGTAGGACGCGCCGGAGGGCTACCGCCCGTAGACCGGGACGATCACCGCTCGGGCCAAGGTATTCATCCCGGTCATGAACCCGACGATGGCTGGCGACACGTCGGAGTCGATGGGGAGCGAGTCGACGCCGAGTGCATGGACCGCGAATGCGTACCGATGGTCGCCGTGGCCCTCGGGCGGGGCGGCGCCGCCGAAGTCCTTGCTGCCGTAGTCGTTGCGGACATGGGTCGCTCCCTTGGGGAGGCCATCCATCGAGCCGCTGCCAGCCCCCGTCGGCAACTCGGTCACGTCGGCCGGGATGTCGTAGAGGACCCAGTGCCAGAAGCCGCTTCCTGTCGGCGCGTCAGGGTCGAAGCAGGTGACGACGTAGCTCTGCGTCTCGGCCGGGGCGCCCTCCCACCGGAGGTGGGGTGACACGTTGCCCCCCGACACGCCGAACCCGTTGTAGACCTGCGCCTCGGACAGCTTCTGGCCGTCGGCGATGTCGTTGCTCGTGACCGTGAAGCTCGGTACCTGGGGCAGGTAGTCGTACGGCAGCGGGGGACGCTCAGGCATCGTGTCTCCTCCCAACGTGGCTCAGCTAGCGGAACGGGCGGGCGCCAAGCCTAGGTTTACGGCGTGAGTTATGCCCGCCGGATGTGGCCGGCGTTCGAGACCTACCACGCCCATATCTATTTCGTACCCGAGGCCGCCGAGGCGTACCGCCGGCTCGGCCTCAAGGGCGGCTGGATGGGCTACTTCGCCTCTCGCGCCGCGGCCCTGGGGCCGGCTTCTCCCGAGCTGGTCACGGCCGTGTTCTTCAACTTCCACCCGGCGATGGTGGCCCGGGCCCTGCCCGACGCCTGGACGCTCGCCTCGCCGGAGGACGTCGTCGCCGCCCGCCTGGAAACGGCCGACGTGGCATTGCGCCGCTTGATCCCCGGCCACGTCGGTTCGCCGGCCGAGGCGGAGGCGGCGGCGCTGGCCCGGGAAGCGGTCGAGGCGCCGGCCCTATCTGGGCGGCCGCTGTTCGCCGCTTTGCGGTCGCTGCCCTGGCCCGATCAGCCGCACCTCGTGCTGTGGCACGCCTGCACACTCCTCCGGGAGCACCGCGGCGACGGCCACGTCGCCTCGCTCACCGCCGCCGGCCTCGACGGCTGCGAGGCCCACGTGACGCTCACCGCCACCGGATCCGTCCCGCGCGACACGCTGCAGTCGAACCGCAAGTGGAGCGACGAGGAGTGGGCGGGGGCGGAGGACCGGCTCCGGGCGCGCGGCTGGCTCGACGCCGCCGGCAGTCTCACCGATGCCGGAAGGGCGGGGCGGGCTGAGGTCGAGGCCCGCACCGACGAACTGGCCGAGGAGCCGTGGCGGGCGCTCGGTCCCGAGCGGACCGAGCGGCTCCTCGAGTTGCTGACCCCGATGGCCCGGGCGATCAACGCCGCTGGCGGCGTCCCCGTCCCGAACCCCGTGGGTGTGCCGGCGGCCTAGAGATGTCTACCGCTTCTGGAGCGTGTCGTGCTCCCGCAGTGCGTCCGCCAGTTGCTCCTTGGTCATCTGCGAGCGCCCGGGAATGTCCTCTTCCTGCGCCAGCTGGTAGAGCTCGTCCTTGTTCAGCGAGTCGAGTTCGACGACATCATCTGCCTTGTGATCGGCCTTGTGTCCGTTGCCGTTGTCGTCGCGCCGGGCCGCCTCTACCGGCTCGAGCCGCTCGTTGCTCGCCTCCATCCGTTCGCGGATATCGAGCTCGGCGTCGATGGCCCCGCGTGACACTCTCGTGAACCAGCGCTCACCGAGCAGGCCGCCCAACACCGAACCAAGCAGCATCCCGCCCAGCGAACAGACCCACACCACCGGTCCCACGTTGCCCCACTCGTCCAGCGTGGTCGGCACGCCGAAGCTCTTGAGCGCATCCACGATGCCCTCGACGTCACCCGGCTGGGTTAGGGCCCGCAAGAGAAGGCCCGCCAGCCCGACGACGAGGATGCTGCCCACGACCACCAGGACGCCGTGCATCGCGCCCCTCCGCCACGCCATCCTGCCGGCGATGTATGACGCCAGCAGGTAGGAGGCGAAGAGCAGCCCACCGAGCAGAAGCCCACCCGTCGCGCTCAGGTCACTCCAGTTCTCGGAGAGGTCGAGCCGTGAGCCGTTGCCCCGCAGGATCGCTGCCGTTCCCCCGAGGAGGAGAGCGAACGTGGCGTAGCCCACGAGGACTCCGGCCAGGATCGCGATGAAGGAGAACGGCCCTTTCCCGGCCAGCTGGGCCAGATCGGATCGGGTCTTGGGCTTTTCGACGGCGGTGGTGGCCATGGCGCGCCTCCGGGGATTGCCTGGCGGGAGGCAGGTGGACCTCCCGACTCGCTTCACCGCGTAGATGCCCCCTGACTTGCAGGTTCAATCCCATCGGAAGGCCGCGAACCGGGCTTTTGCGGCGCCTGCCGGGCCGCCCGCTCGAGAACGTTGGTGATCTCGTCGCCCACCAGTTCGTTGCGCTCGACCAGCTCAACGACCAGCGCCTCGACCAGGTGCCGGTTCTCGGCCAGCAACCGGCGGGCCGTCTCCTTGGCCTCGACGAGCAGGACCTCGACCCGTTTGCGGGCGTCCTCGTTGGCGAGGACCTTGGCCACGATGCCGGCCGCCAGCGGCCCAGACTCGACGGCGTCGAACGACACCAGCGTGCCGCCCATCCCGAAGGAGCCGACCATCTGCGCCGCCAGCTGCGTGGCGTAGGCCAGGTCTCCGGCCGGCCCGGTCGAGGCCGACCCGTAGGCCAGCTCCTCGGCCACCATCCCGCCGAAGGAGATGGCCATCAGGGCCTTCAACTCCTCTTCGGTGCGGGTGAAGCGCTCCTCGGCGTCGGAGTGGGCCAGCAGGCCGAGCGCCCCGCGCCGCTTGATGATCGACAGGACTTCGAGGTTGCGGTCGCTGACCATGTGGGCGACGACGGCGTGGCCGCCTTCGTGGGTGGCGATGCGGCGCTTCTCGCCGTCGGTGTACTCGACCGGCTGCTTGAGGCCGACCTCCTCGGTGAACTTGGCCTGCTGCACGTCGGCCCAGGTCATGGCCGACCGCCCTTCCCGCAGCGCCCACACCAGGCCCTCGTCGAAGAGGTGCTCGATCATCACCGGCGAGT